>JASHTK010000172.1 GCA_030040575.1 Gammaproteobacteria bacterium | reverse complement strand
CTGACGCGGCGCCGCCGCCGGGCCGGCGGCACGCGAGCCGGCCGAGCAAACCGCCGGCCGGACCGGCGCGCGCTTCAGCGCGCGGACTCCGCGCTGCGGCAGTTCTCGAACAGGAACCAGGTCCGCCGCTCCGCCTCGTCGATCCACACCTCGAGCAGGCTCGCGGTCGCGACATCGCCGTGCTCGTCGCAGGTTGCGTGCGCCGAGCGCATGCTCGCCGTCAGTTGCTTGCTGTCCTCGGCGAGCTCCGCCAGCATGTCGAGCGGGGTCACGAGGTCCGCGTCGTTGTCGCGGATCCTGCGCAGGCGGTTGATGTGGCCGATCGAGTGCAGCGTTGCTCCGCCGATCTTGCGCACGCGCTCGGCGATCGGATCGGTCATCGCGAAGAGCTGGTCCGCCTGCTCATCGAGCAGCAGGTGGTAGTCGCGGTAATGCGGGCCCCACATGTGCCAGTGGAAGTTCTTGGTCTTCAGGTACAGCGTGAACACATCGGCGAGCAGGGTATTGAGCGCGCCCGAGAGGTCGCGCGTCGCCTGCGCGCCGAGGTCCGTCGGGCTCGCGGTCAGCGCCTTGCGCCGCGCCTTGGCGTCTTCGATGCTCATGGGGAGGTCTCCTCGTCAGCAGCCGGAATCAGGAAAGATCGCCGTGGCGCCAATATACCTCGATCACTCCCGGAGTTCCGCAGCGCGGAGCGCGAATTGACGGCCGGCGGGGAAGCGGCGAGACTGGATGATTGCGGACTCCTCCCGGCAGGTCTTCATGGTCATCGAGCAGGACTGCGTCGTGACGCTGCACTACACCTTGAGGGACGATGCGGGCGAGGTGATCGACCGCTCCTCATCCGAACGGCCGCTCACCTATCTGCACGGACGCGGCCAGTTGATCGCGGGGCTCGAGCGCGAGCTTCAGGGACGCCGCGCGGGCGAGAAGCTCGGCGTGACGATCGCGCCGGCGGACGGCTACGGCGAGTACGACGCGACCCTCGTCGAGCAGGTCCCGCGCCGGGCGCTGAAGGGCATCGCGAGCCTCAAGCCCGGCATGCAGCTGCGCTCCCGCACCGAGCACGGTCCGCGCACGGTCACGGTGACGCGCATCGTCGGTGATCTGGTGACGCTCGATGCCAATCACCCGCTCGCGGGCAAGAGCCTCAACTTCGAGGTGGAGATCACCGACGTTCGGCAGGCGACGGAGGAGGAGCTCGCGCACGGCCACGTGCACGGGCCGGGTGGCCACGCGCACTAGACAAGCGCCGTGCCGTTTGTCGTGTTGATCGGGGCCGCGGGATCGGGAAAGACGACGATCGCGCGCGCGATTGCGCAGCGCTATCCGGATGCGGTGCAGGTGTTCCACTTCGATCGGATCGGCGTGCCGCCCGTCGAGCAGATGATCGCCGAGCACGGATCCGGTGAGGGATGGCAACGCGCGAAGACCCTCGAGTGGATGGCGAGGCTTGCTCCCTTGAGCCGATCCGGGCGCCCGCTCCTCCTCGAGGGTCAGACCCGTCTTGCCTTCCTCGCGGAGGGAGCCCGCGCCGCCGGTGGTGCGGCTTACCTGCCCATCCTCCTCGACTGCGACGATGAAACCCGCTCGCGGCGCCTCGCGCTCGAGAGGCAGCAACCCGAGCTCGCGAATGAGGAGATGATGAACTGGGCGCGCCATCTGCGGGGCGCGGCTCGGCGAGGCGGCTGTGAGATCCTCGACACCTCCACGCTTGCGCTCGAGCAGTGCATCATCGAGGTGGTGGCGCGGCTGCACGGCGACTCACCCGCGGGCACGATCCCGCCATGACCCGAGGCGAAGTCTCACTCATCCCTCGGCGCCGCAGTGGATTCGGTTCTCTCGCATGCGGCGTCGCCTGCAACCCCCCGACCGGAGGAAACCGCCTTGGCCCGGAACAACACCATCACGCTCTACGATCTGCAGCTCGCATCCGGCTGCACGATCAGCCCCTTCGTGTGGGCGACCAAGTACGCGCTGAAGCACAAGGGCTTCGACATCGACATCGTGCCGGGCGGCTTCACCGGCATCCTGGAGCGCACCGGGGGTCGCTCCGAGCGGCTCCCGGTGATCGTCGACGACGGCAAGTGGGTGCTCGACAGCTGGCTCATCGCCGAGTACCTCGATGAGCGGTACCCCGACCGGCCGAAGCTCTTCGACGGCGAGAGCATGAAGGCGCTGACGAGGTTCCTCGAGAGCTGGCTGTGGACCACGGCGATCCGCCCCTGGTTCAGCTGCTACATCCAGGACTATCGCGACCTGTCGCTGCCGCAGGACCACGAGTACGTGACGCGCACGCGCGAGACGATGCTCGGCGGACGCAAGCTCGAGGAGGTCCAGGCGGGCCGCGAGGATCGCCTGCCGCTCGTGCCGCCGACGCTCGAGCCCTTCCGCCAGCTCCTCGGGCAGAGCGAATGGCTCGGCGGCAGCGGGCCGAGCTACGCCGACTATCGCGCGCTCGCGGTGTTCCTGTGGACGGCCTCCGTCGCCACGACTCCGCCGCTCAGCGACGATGATCCGCTCCGCGGCTGGCTCGACCGGGGCTTCGAGCTCTACGGAGGGCTCGGCCGCCATCCCGGCATGCACACGCTCTTCGGTCTCAAGCGGCGCCCGGGAGACCCCGAGCCCTTCAGCAAGGCCCCGCCGATGGGAGGTCTCGCGACGCGCAACACCGGGCCGGCCTCGACCCGAGCGGAGACCGAGCTGATCACGAAGCGAGGCGCTGCGGCCGCCGCACGCTAGCGCGCGGGACCGCCGCGGAGCGCTCGCGTCGATGAGCCTCAATCGCAGGCTCGTGCTCGCCCGGCGTCCCTCGGGACTGCCCGACCTCACGACGTTCCGGCGCGACGATCGGCCCGTTCCCCGCCCCGCGGAGGGCGAGATCCTCGTGCGCAACGTGTACGTGCCGGTCGATCCGGGGATGCGCCCCGTGCTATCGGACGTTCGCATCGGGGTCGATGAGTTCGAGCCCATCGCCCTCGGGGCGCTGGTCGGCTACATGACGGCCGGCCAGGTCGTCGAGTCGCGCGATCCGCGATTCGCGCCCGGCGACTGGGTCACCGACCGGCTCATGTGGCAGGACTTTGCCGTCACGAGCGGCCGTACCGCCCGCAAGCTCGACGCGCAGGCTCTGCCGCCCACCGCATCGCTCGGCATTCTCGGCGTGCCGGGGCTCAGCGCCTGGTCGGGCCTTCACTGCCTCGCCGACCCGAAGCCCGGGGAGACGGTCGTCGTGACATCCGCCGCGGGCACGGTGGGCTCGATCGCCGGACAGATCGCGCGCAATCTCGGTTGCCGCGTCGTCGGCGTCGCGGGGGGTGAGGCGAAGTGCCGATACGTCCGCGAGCAGCTCGCGCTCGATGTGGCGATCGACCGCCACGCCGTGCCGGACTTGGGCGCCGCCCTGCGCGATGCGTGCCCGCAGGGCGTCGACATCCTCTTCGACAACGTCGGCAACGCGATGGTCGATGCGATTCTGCCCGCGATGCGCCGCGGCGGACGCATCGTCATCTGCGGCCAGACGGCGGACTATCACCTCGCGCCCGCCGAGCGCCCAGGGATCCGCAATACCAACTGCTTCGTGACGCGCCGGCTCACGATGCGGGGCCTCTTCGTCCACGACCATGCCGCGGAGTATCCCCGAGCGCTCGAGCAGCTGACCCGGTGGACGCTCGGCGGCCGCCTCAGGCTCGAGGAGACGATCATCGAGGGATTCGATCAGCTGCCCGGCGCGTTTGCACGGCTGTTCACGGGCGAGACGATCGGGCGCACCCTCGTGCGCATCGACCGGGATCGAGCCTAGCGCCGATCCCTGCGCAAGCCGCCAGCGCGACCCTGGGGCTCAGCCCCGCAGCGACACCTCGAGCCCGTCGTCGATCGGCACTTCGCAGGAGGTATATCCGTTCGCCGGGTCGCGCACGTAGGCGAGATAGGGCCCGAGGAGCTCGTGCATCAGGTTGATGTCGTCCGCGGCAATGAGGCAGCCCGCGCTGAGCGCAGGCTCGAGCCTCTGCAGCATCGGCAGATACAGGCTCTTCCAGCCGTCGAGCAGCAGGAAATCGATGCCGCGGACCGCCGCGAGCGTCTCGAACGCATCGCCGTGCCGCAACTCGATGAGATCGGCGAGCCCCGCCTGCCGGAAGTGCTCGGTCGCCCGGCCGGCCTTCGCCGCGTTGAGCTCGGTCGTGATCAGCCGGCCCGCGCCGTTGTCGCGCAGCGCCGCGGCGATGTGGATCGCGGAGAGCCCGAACGACGCTCCGAACTCCACCGCGACCGTCGGCCTGCGCAGCCGCACGAGGAGGTACAGCAGCCGGCCCACCTCGGGGCAGACCGGAATGAAGGCATCGTCGAGCAGTTTCGCGACCTTGCGGTCGTCGTAGCGGCCGCCGAGGCGCTCAGCCTCCGCGCGCACGCGTGGCAGCACCTCGCCGTCGTTGCGCTCGGCTTCCGCGTAGAGCCGGTCGAGCACGGCGCGAATCGCCGGTGAGTGGAGGGATTGCATGGCGCCTCGACCCCGCTTACGGACGGCTCGATGCCGGCGCCGCTCGGCTCATTTGCCGCGAATCTCCGCGGCGGCGCGCCTCAGGATCGCGGCGATGCGCTGTGCCTCCTCGCGCGAGGGGATGCGCCGCTCGAGGAGCGCCATCTTCAAGGCCCGGCGTGCCTCGTGCAGCTCGCGCGCGACCCGCGGGTCGAAGTCCTCCTCCTCGCCACCGGCGGCGGGTGAGTCGGCGGCGAAGACGCGTCGGACGCGCTCCATCTTCCGGCCGATGTGCTCGAGCTCGGCCAGCATCGCATCGACCGTCGCGCGGTTCTGCTCGAGGTACGCGCGGCCGCTCGCGGTGATCTGATAGAGCTTCTTCGTGCCCTCCGGCTCGACGGTCACATAGCCGATCTCCTCGAGATAGGTCAGAGCCGGATAGATCACCCCCGGGCTCGGGCTGTAGAAGCCTCCGGAGCGCTCCTCGACGGCCTTGATGAGCTCGTAGCCGTGGCTCGGCCGCTCCGCGAGCAAGGCGAGAATCACGAGCTGAAGATCCGCCGCGGCGAGCTTGCGTCCCGTGCGGAAGCGCATGCCGCCGCGCCCGAGGCCGCCCATGAATCCGGCCGCAAAGTGCCCGAATCCTCGGCCGCCGTGATGCCGCCCCATCCCGTAGCGCCTGGAGGGGAACCGAGAGCCGTGCGTGTCATCGTAAAACATATCTTACGATATACCACGCCGCTGGCCCGTTTGCAAGCGTCGCGTCGGGTACACTTGGCCGCCCCCGCAGGGGCGCGACCCGATCCGCCGCCGGAGCGAACGGCGAGCGCACGGAGGAAGCGCCGTTGATCCCCCCTCCGCTCATCGACAGCGCGATCAAGCTCACGGCAAGCGATCTGCCTCCTTCTGCGGTGTTCCTCGACTTCCTCGCGCGCTTCGTGGAGGGCCGCGGCTTCACGGAGGAGAGCTGGCACCGCCAGCGATCCGAGGAGCTGAGCGAAGCGCCGCGGCAGGCGCGTGAGCGCGCCGGCGAGCGCTTGACGCGCCTCGCGCTCGATGGGACCGCGCGGGCCGCGACGGAGAGCGCCTACGGCTGGTTTCATGAGCTCGCGACCGCGAATCTCGATGCGCTGCGGCGCCTGCACGAGCGTTATCGCTTCATCGTGGCGATCGGCGTACCGAGAAGCGGCGGGTCGTATCTGATCGCCGAGCTGTACTCCGCCCTCGGCTTCGAGCCGTCATCCGTTCCGGCCGCGATCGCGCACGACGGTTTCCCCGAAGCCGGTCCGACCGTGTTCATGCCGCGCCACAACGGCTGGATGCGCACGCTGCTCTCGACCGGCGAGTACATCGCCATGCTCGAGCTGTTCTTCGCGAGGAGCGGCGCCGGGAGGATCGACGTTCCGAAGAAGCTCACCAAGGCGATCTACGCGAGCGGCTTCTTCAAGCAGCTCCTCGGCCGCGACGCGGAATTCGTGGTCACGGTACGCCACCCGCTCGCCTGCTGCATATCGACCTACGAGAAGTCCGGCGGGCTGCCGCCCGGGGGGGTCTTCGCGGAGCGCTCGACGATCGAGCACTGGGTGAGGCGAGACCTCCTGAGCGTCGGCACCAGCCGGGAGGAGCTCGCGAGCCTCGATTACTTCTCGGCGTACCTGCGCTACTGGGAGCAGTACTACACCTCGCTCGCGCTCTCGGGCCTGGTCCGCAACGCCCGCACGACCGTCATCGGCTTCGGCGCGGCGCGCATGCAGGCGCTCGCCGCTCACTGGCACGATCGCTGCGCGAGCGGGCGGAGTCCCGCGAGCTTCTTCACGCGCGCGGGCCTGCAGGATCGCCATCCGCAGTGGCTGCCGCGAAGCCTCGAGGCGATCGAGCGCGTTGCCGGCCTGTGGCGGCTGATGGGCATCCCCTTCCCGCTCGCCGAGCTCGGTGAATGCCTCTGACGCCGGCACGTTCGCTGCCGCGCCGCATCCCCGGTCAGCGTTGCAGCGGCACGTAGCCGTGGCGCTCGAGCAGTGCGATCAGGCCGTCGGGCCCGACGAGGTGCAGCGCGCCGACGACGATGAGGTAGTCCTGATTCTCGCGCAGCAAGGGCAGAATCTCCGCGAGCCATCTGCGATTGCGATCCGTCGTGAGCGCCCGGTAGAGCTCCGGAAACTCATCGATTCCCTCGTGCAGCGCCGCCTCGAGCGCAACGAGGTCACCGCTGCGCCACGCCGCAACCAGGCCCTCCACCTCGCGCGGCGCATCGTCGGTGTCCTGAAGCGTGTACTGCATGAACTGCCGCTGCTGCGCCGCCGTGAGGCGCGCGAACAGGCCGAGCTGATCCTCGGCGGTCTCGAGGCCGATGATGGGCTTGCGGTCCGCCTCGGCTCGGCGGGCGAGCTGAATGTCCGCGCCCGAGTCCACATCGAAGCCCGCCTTGGCGAGGGCGAGCTGCTCGATCGTGAGCGCCGCGAGCCAGGGCTCGACGCGGCTCAAATTCTGCGGATCGAGCCCGAGAGGCTTCGCATGCGCGGCGAAGCTCGCATACAGGGTCGGCCCGAGCGCCGCCGCGAGCGTCGC
>JASHTK010000016.1 GCA_030040575.1 Gammaproteobacteria bacterium | reverse complement strand
ACGTGCGCGTCGTACGCCCGGTGAGCCCACAGCCGGTGGTAGCCCCCCGTGATCGACATCCCGTTCGCCACCAGGAAGAGCCCGAAGAGCACCCAGGAGCCGACCTTGAACCCGTGCGTGAGTCCCCACCAGGGGACGCAGACCAGGGCGACGGCCAGGGTGAGGGAGAAAATCAGCGCATTGGTGAGGAGGAGAGGTGGTCTTGTCTCGGGTCGCTGAGGCTCGGACATGTGGAGTTCTACTGTGGAGGGCTGAGGATCGCACGGCTGAAAACGAGGGCGAACCATAGCATGAACGGGGGGGTTATCAAGCGGACCGGGGTCGCCGTCCACGCCTCTTCGGGCCGCCGGAAGGGGGTCGCCGTCGGGGGCAGCCGGTGGCGGGAGGCCTTCGCGCCGACCTCGAGGCCTGCGAGTCCCCCGGGGCCGGATCCTCGACCCAAGGAGGGATCCGCCCACGTTCCGCCGCCCGAGCGGCACAGGGTATAGTCACACCGGTCCGATCGGCGGAATCCGGAGAGCGCCCCCATGATCACCGTGACCGTGCTGTACCCGAACGAGGACGGCGCCAAGTTCGATATGAGCTACTACCTCGGCAAGCACATTCCGATGGTCAAGAAGCTGCTCGGTGCCGCCCTGAAGGGGGTGGTCGTGGAGCAGGGGATCGGCGGCGGTGCGCCGGGGACCCCGGCGACCTACGGGGTGGTCTGCCACCTGCGCTTCGACTCCGTCGAGTCGTTCCAGGCGGCCTTCGGCCCGCACGCCGCGACCGTTCAAGCGGACGTGCGTCATTACTCGGGCGGCGTCGAGCCGCTCATCCAGCTGAGCGAGGTGAAGCTCTCCTGAGCTCGCTCGAGGCATTCCATCCGGCCGTCGCCGCCTGGTTCGCCAAGACCTTCGACGCCCCGACTCCGGTGCAACGGCAGGCTTGGCCCGCGATCCGGGCCGGGCGCCACACCCTCATCGCGGCGCCAACCGGCTCGGGCAAGACCTTCGCGGCCTTCCTTGCCGTGCTCGACGGGCTCGTGCAGGAGGGCCTCACGCGGGGACTCGCGGACGCGACCCGGGTGGTGTACGTCTCGCCGCTCAAGGCGCTCTCGAACGACATTCAGCGCAACCTCTCGGCGCCTCTCGAGGGCATCCGCGAGGAGCTGCGGGCGCTCGGGCTGCCCGCGCTTCAGATTCGCACGATGGTCCGGACGGGCGACACGCCGCAGCGGGAGCGCGCGGCCATGCGGCGCACGCCGCCGCACATCGTGGTGACGACGCCCGAGTCCCTCTACGTCCTGCTCGGCTCGGAATCCGGCCGCCGGATGCTCGCGACGACACAGACCGTCATCGTCGATGAGATCCACGCCGTCGCCGGCAACAAGCGCGGCGCGCATCTCGCGCTGTCGCTCGAGAGGCTCGAGGCCCTCACGGCCACTCCGCCGACGCGCATCGGGCTCTCCGCGACGCAGGCTCCGATCGAGGAGGTGGCGCGCTTCCTGCTCGGAGTGCGCGCGGGCACCGATCCGGACCCGAGGTCGCGCTGCGCGATCATCGACGCCGGCCATGCCCGGCGGCGCGATCTCGCGCTCGAGCTGCCCTCCGCGCCGCTCGAGGCGGTGATGTCCTCGGAGGTGTGGAGCCAGGTCTACGACCGGCTCGCGGAGCTCGCCCGCGAGCACCGCTCGACGCTCGTCTTCGTCAACACTCGGCGCCTCGCCGAACGCGTGGCGCGGCAGCTCTCCGAGCGGCTCGGCGCCGCGAGCGTGATGGCGCATCACGGCAGCCTCGCGAAGGAGCGCAGGCTCGAGGCCGAGCAGCGCCTGAAGCGCGGAGAGCTGAAGGCACTCGTCGCCACGGCGTCGCTCGAGCTCGGCATCGACATCGGTCACGTGGACCTCGCGTGCCAGCTCGGCTCGCCGCGCTCGATCAACGCATTTCTGCAGCGCGCCGGCCGCTCCGGCCATGCCGTCGGCGGGCTCTGCAAAGCGAGACTCTTTCCTCTCTCGCGCGACGATCTGGTCGAATGCGCCGCGCTGCTCGATGCCGTGCGGCGCGGCGAGCTCGATCGCCTCGCCGTGCCGGTGGGCACGCTCGATGTGCTCGCACAGCAGATCGCGGCCGAGGTGGCCGCGCGCGAGTGGCGCGAGGAGGAACTATTCGGGTGCCTCCGCGCGGCCCACCCCTACCGCCGTCTCGAGCGCGCGGACTTCGATCAGGTGGTGCAGATGCTGGCGGAGGGCTTCAGCACCCGCCGCGGCCGGCACGGCGCGCTCATCCACCGCGATGCGATCCATCGGGTGCTGCGGCCTCGGCGCGGCTCGCGCCTCACGGCGCTCACCTCCGGCGGCGCGATTCCCGACACGGCGGACTACCAAGTGGTGCTCGAGCCTGCCGGCCAGCTCGTCGGGACGGTCAACGAGGATTTCGCGGTGGAGAGCCTCGCGGGGGATATCTTCCAGCTCGGCAACACCTCCTATCGCATCCGGCGCGTGGAGCGCGGGACCGTGCGGGTCGAGGACGCCGAGGGCCTGCCGCCCACCATCCCGTTCTGGCTCGGCGAGGCGCCGGGACGCACGGACGAGCTGTCCGTTGCGGTCTCGCGGCTGCGCGAGCAGCTCGAGGGCAGGCTCGAGGTCTCCCGGGAGGCCGCGGCGGAGGAGCTCGCCGGCGCGGGCGTCGGCGAGCCTGCGGCCGCGCAGCTCGTGGACTACCTCGCGGCCGCGCGCGCGGCGCTCGGTTGCCTGCCGACGCAGGCGACGGTGGTGCTCGAGCGATTCTTCGACGAGTCGGGCGGCATGCAGCTCGTGCTGCATGCGCCCTTCGGCGTCCGCGTCAATCGCGCCTGGGGGCTCGCCCTGCGCAAGCGTTTCTGCCGTCAGTTCAACTTCGAGCTGCAGGCGGCCGCGACGGAGGACGCCCTCGTGCTCTCGCTCACGACGGCGCACAGCTTCGAGCTCGCCGAGGCGGCGCGCTACCTGCGCTCCGAGAGCGTGCGCTCGCTGCTCACGCAAGCCGTGTGCGCGGCGCCGATGTTCGTCACTCGCTGGCGGTGGGCCGCCTCGATCGCGCTCGCGCTGCCGCGCTTTCGCAGCGGCCGGCGCGTGCCGGCGCCGCTCGCGCGCATGCAGGCGGAGGATCTGCTCGCCGCCGTCTTTCCCGATCAGGTCGCCTGCGCCGAGAATGTGCCGGGCGAGCTCGAGATTCCCGATCATCCGCTCGTCGCCCAGACGCTGCGCGACTGCCTCGAGCAGGCGATGGACATCGAGCGTCTCGAGGCCGTGCTGCGTGCGCTCGAGCGCGGCGCGATCCGGGTCGTCGCCCGCGACTTGACCGAGCCCTCGCCGCTCGCCCTGGAGGTCCTCTCCGCCCGTCCTTACGCGTACCTCGACGATGCGCCGCTCGAGGAGCGTCGCACGCAGGCGGTGATGAGCCGGCGCTGGCTCGACCCGCAGACCGCCGCCGACCTCGGCAAGCTCGACGCCGAGGCGATCGCGCGCGTGCGCGAGGAGGCCTGGCCGGACGCCGCGACGGCGGACGAGCTGCACGATGCCTTGCACTGGCTCGGTTTCCTCACCGCCGAGGAGGCCCGGCGGCATGCCGCGTGGGGACCCCTGCTCGAGGCGCTCGCCGCGCAGGGACGCATCGCTCGCGTCTCGATCGGCGCGGGGGGATCCGAGCTCACGTTCGCGGCCGAGCGGATCGAGCTGCTCCGCGCGCTGTTCCCGGCCGGCGCGTTCTCGCCCGACTTGCCGGGCGCAGCGAGCGAGAGGCCCCCGAGCCGGGAGACGGCATTGGTCGAGGTGATCCGGGGTCGCCTCGAGGGGCTGGGCCCCGTCACGGCGCCCGAGCTCGCCGCTCCGCTCGGTCTGGCCGCGGGCGAGATCGATGTGGCGCTCGCCGCATTGCAGGCCGAAGGCTTCGCCCTGCGGGGACGATTCACGCCCGGCGCGGTGGCCGAGGAGTGGTGTGAGCGCAGACTGCTCGCTCGGATCCACCGCTACACGGTCAAGCGCCTGCGCGCCGAGGTGAGTCCCGTGACGGCGCGCGAGTTCCTGCGCTTTCTCGCCGCCTGGCAGCACCTCACCCCCGAGACCCGCATGCAGGGACCGGACGCCGTGGGCCTCGTCCTCTCCCAGCTCGAGGGATTCGAGGCGCCGGCCGCCGCATGGGAGGCGGAGATCCTGCCGGCCCGGATCGCCGAATACGAGCCCGGCTGGCTCGATGAGCACTGCCTTGCGGGGCGGTTCGCGTGGGTGAGGCTCGCCCCGCGCGCCCCCGAGGCTCGGCAGGGGGCCGGCCCGGTCAGGGCGACGCCGATCGCGCTCCTCGCGCGGCGCAACATGAGACTCTGGGCGGCTCTCGCCGATCCGCCCCGGCCTCCCGAGCGCCTGACGGCCCCCGCTCGCGCGGTCAGCGATTGCCTGCGGGAGCGCGGCGCCTCCTTCTTCGATGAGATCGTGGACGGTGCGCGGCTTCTGCCCGCGCAAGCCGAAGCCGCCCTCGGCGAGCTCGTCGCGGCGGGCCTCGTGCGTTCCGACAGCTTCGGCGGCCTACGCGCCTTGCTCGCGCCCGTGGAGCGGCGGCGCGGCTCGCGCTCGGCCGGTGCGCGGGGATTGCGCCGCGTCCGGCGCTCGGCGCTCTACGGGATGGCCGATTCGGGGCGCTGGGCGCTCGTCCGACAGGCGGAGCCTGCCGAGCGCGGCGAGGCCGTCGAGTATCTCGTCCGAGCGCTCCTCAAGCGCTGGGGGGTCCTCCTCTGGGGGGTCCTCGCGCGCGAGGGCGCCTGGCTCCCTCGCTGGCGCGAGATCCTCCAGTGCTGTCGCCGGCTCGAGGCCAGAGGGGAGATCCGAGGAGGGCGCTTCGTCGGGGGGTTCTCGGGCGAGCAGTACGCCGCGCCGGAGGCCATCGGGATGCTGCGCGACGTGCGACGGTCGCCGGAGGCGGCCCGACACCTCTCGCTCTCCGCCGCCGATCCTCTGAATCTTCTCGGGATTCTCACGCCGGGCCCGCGGCTTGCGGCGCTCACTGCCAACCGCGTGCTGTACCGCGAGGGCATGCCGCTCGCCACCCTCGCGGCAGGGGAGGTACGGCTTCTCGAGACACTCGATCCACGCGCCGCATGGGAGGCACGCAACGCCGTGCTGCGCAACGAGCGGCCACCAGCCGGATTGCGTGAGAGCCGCGCCCCGGGACGCGGCTGATCCGCGTCGAGCTCGAGCGAGTCCTCATCGAGGGTGACAAGTTCTTAAGCAGCTTGTTCGAGTGGGGGCTGCCACACTCACATCGCATCGAGAACGCCGGCCGTCGCTGCTTGGCGACATCACGGGCTTCGATCCCCGAATAGTGCTGGCGAAATAAGGGATCGATCATGCCTGGACTCGCAGGTTGCGCGGCGGATGGGAAAGACCACGAGTGCTCGTCCGACAATGTTTGATGAGTGCGGCCATCGCCGCTGCAGCGTACCTGAC
>JASHTK010000171.1 GCA_030040575.1 Gammaproteobacteria bacterium | reverse complement strand
GCCCCGATGACCGGCCACCAAGCCCTGCAGGCGGTGCTGCAGCCGGGCAACCGGCTGCGGCCCGGCAAGCCCTTGGTGTCCGAGGAGGTCGCCGAGGCGATCGTGCGGTTCGTGGCGGGGGGCTCGGAGCTGGCCAATGCGGAGGTGGAGCCCTCGCTTTTGAGCCTGATCTGCCGGGAGCTCAACGAGCAGCGCATTGCCGAAGGCCGCAGCGAGATCTCCCAGGACCTGCTCGCCGGCTCGCACGACACCATTTTGAGTACCTTCTACGAGAGGAGCTTGGCGGACCAGCCCGAGGCGGTGCGAAGGATCATCGAGGATGACTTGCTCACCGAGTCGGGGTACCGGGAGAACTTGGCCGAGGAGAGTTTGCAGAAGCGCTTTCGGGCCGCGGGGGCCGCCCCCGAGACGCTCGGGCGGCTCGTGAACCGCAGGCTCCTGAGGATCGAGGAGCGGCTCGATGTGCGCCGGGTGGAGCTCACCCACGATGTGCTCACCGGGGTGGTCAAGGCGAGCCGCGATCAGCGCCACGAGCGGGAGGCGCGTGAGGCCAGCCTCCGGGCGCTCGCCGAGCAGCGCGCGCGCGAGCAGGCGGCGCACCGGGCGCTTCAACGGACACGGGCCATCGCCGCCGGCTGCACGCTTCTCGCGGCGGTCGCCTTCGCCACGGCAATCTTCGCCTTCACGAGCTTCAGGCGCGCCCGCCAGGCCGAGCTCATCGCCCGGCAGACCCGCGCGGTCTCCGAGCAGGCCCGCGAGGAGGCCGAGGGGCTCCTTGGCTTTCTCACCGATGACTTCGTGCGGGAGCTCGAGACCTTCGGGCGCTACCAGACCATCGCCGAGCTCTCCCAGCGGGAGATCGATTACTTCCAGCATCTGCCCCCACAACTCAGAGACCCGGAAACCGTCCGCAGCGGCGCCGTGGCGCTCGTAGACCGTGCCGAGGCAGTCGGTGTGCTGGGAGATGTCAGCCTCTCCGGAAAGATTGCGGCCCAGGCCGTATCACTGCTCGAGGCGCTGCGGCGTACGGACAAGTCCGATGCGACCGCCGTTGCGCTCGGGCGCGCCTATGGTGTGCAGGGCGCGGGACTGATCGGCGTGCCCGACTTCGCGCGCGCTCGCGTCGACCTCCAACGAGCCGCCGACTTGCTCCGACCCATCGCCGAGCGGGTAGGCGCCTCGAGGGAAGCCGGTACGGACTACCTCTATGCGCTGGCGTTCCTAGGATCCGCGTACGATATTGAGGGCCAAGGTACGTTCGCGGCAGGGGAGGCTGTCGACCGCGAGGCGCTACGGGTTGGGAAGGCCCTCGGGGCGCCAGATCATGCAGATGTGGCGGTGGACGCCTACTACGCCTATGCGGGAGCAGCCCTGACAGACACGCTTGCCCGTCTCGACCGCGACACGGAAGCGCTCCAGGCGGGAGAGGATGCGCTCGCCGTGGCCAACCGGGCTGTGGCACAGCGCCCGCAATTTGGCCTTGCTCTGATCGCCAAGCTGAGCGCCGAGAGCGTCCTCATCGGAGTCGCCCGCAACGAGCTCGACCCGTCCGGAGCCCTGCGCTTCGCGACGCAGGAGGCGCAGACCGCGCTTGCGCTCGTGAGGGTCGAGCCGGAGAACGGATTTTACGCCTTTGCTCTCGGCGGTGCCGACGCAGACGCCGGCGATTCGCTGTGGGCCATTGGCCGATTACATGAGGCCACGGCATATGGAGGCAAGTCGATCAAAGCCGACGGATACGCTACCGAATCAGGCGAGGGACTCGGACCGGTTCAGCTGGCGTTTGAAATGCTTGACACGGCGACTCGGGAAGCAGTGCTCGGCGATGCGGCCGGGGCGACTACGACCATCGCCGCAGCCGAGCCTTACTTGAGCCCCGCCACGCTCGCGAAGCTAGGCCTTAGGGGTCGCCCCATTGGGGTGTACATCGATATCGTGCGTGACTATGCAGCAGCGATAGTCGCTTACGAGCGCGACGAGCTCGTCGCGGCGCGGCGCATCGAACGTAGCGCTCTGGCGCAACTTGAAGTCGCCAAACCCGATGGGCCGGTTGATGTCCTGCTGGCGAATGACTTGCTCGCCGGGCTTCCCTATCTCGAGGGGCAAACGCTTTACGCTCTCGGGGACTTCGCGGCGGCCAAGAGAGCCGAGGACACGGCGCTGAAGGCGGCCGAGGTCGTTGCAAGCAAAAGCGTGCCAGGCCGGCGCTCTACGGCTCAGCGCGCTATCTGGCTCTCGATGGCACTCGCGCGCGAAGGCCAGCAGGCGGAAGCAGCCAAGACGATCGATCCCGTCGTCACGATGTATCGCGGACTCGAGAAGCGGAACCACGGCGATCAGTGGTTGCCGCTCGAGTTCGCCGCGGCCCTGTATGTGCAATCGCTCACGGACGAGCGGCATCGTGCCGCGCTGCTCGGGGAGGCCGCCGAGCGCGTCGATCATCTGATTCCCGCGATCGCAAGGCTGCACGACACGCGCGTATGGCGCGCGCGCATCGAGGCGGCGCAGCGCGCAGGCCGCAACCCCAACGCGCGATGACGGCTGCCGCCCCGCCGAAGCAGGTCGTGTCGGCGCACGATGCGCCGCATGCGGCCCCGCGTGGCACCACGCACGAACCGACGGCGGCGGCCGACGGACGCTTGCCGATCGTCATCGGCGTGACCGGCCACCGCCATCTGCGCGAAGCCGACGTACCGGATTACCGCGCACGAATCACTGAGTTCTTCGAGAGCGTGCGGCGCCGCTACCCCGCGACGCCGCTCCGAGTGATCTCGGCGCTGGCGGAGGGCGCCGACCGCCTGGTCGCCGAGATCGCGCTCGAGCGCGGATACGAGCTCATCGTGCCGCTGCCGCTCGAGCCGGAGGACTACGAGCGGGACTTTCCGGACTCGGTCGCCGAGTTTCGCGCGATTCTCGAGCGCGTGCCGCCGGAGCGGGTATTCGTGTGGCCGCGGGCGGGAGCCCCGAGCGGCTCGCGATGGTGCGAGAGCCCGGCCGAGCGCAACCGTCAGTACGCGGAGGTCGGAGCGTTCGTGGCCGAGCAATGCCACATCCTCCTGGCGATCTGGGACGGGGTGCCGGGAGAGGAGGCGACGGCCGGGACCGCCGCGGTGGTCGCCCTGAAGCTCGGCCGATCCGGCATCGGACAGCCGAGCGCTCGGGCGGCGCTCGATCCGGACGACAGCGGACCGGTGTTTCACGTGCACGCGGTGCGCTCCGGGGACGACGCGCGAGCCACCGAGCGCGTCGAGTGGCTGTTTCCGCAGGAGAATGACGCCGAGCTGTTCCATACCGTCTGCGCCCGCCTCGACCGCTTCAACAGCGAGCCGGCCCGGGCGCGCGTTCGCTCGGTGGTGCCCGAGGCGGCCCACTCCCTGCTCCCGGGCGTCGAGGCCGATCGGGGAGGCGATCGGGCGCTCGCGATGGCCTTCGCCTATGCGGATCGGCTCGCCGCGCGCTATCAGCGCATCACGCATCGGGTGCTGCGCCTGACGCTCCTGCTCGCGGCCGTGATGGCGCTCACCTTCGAGGTCTACGCCGAGGTGCTGCCCGTGCGGGCCGTCCCGCTCGGCTATCTGCTGTGCTTTGCGCTGCTGACGGGCGTCCTGCTCTGGCACAGGCGGCTCGATGCGCAGGGGAGATATCTCGACTATCGAGCTCTCGCCGAGGGCCTGCGGGTGCAGTTCTACTGGCGGCTCGCGGGGCTCACGGACAACGCCTCCGCCTCGTACTTGCGCAAGCAGCTCGATGAGCTGCGCTGGATCCGCGAAGCGCTGCGGGCGACCGGCGCCGCTCCTCCGCCCTCGGCGGCGCAACCGGAGCTGGCGTTGCGGTGCTGGGTTCACGGTCAGGCGGCCTACTACGCGGCCCGCGCGCGCCTCCACGAGCGGCGCATGATCCGGATCGAGCGCTGGTCGCGGGTGTTTCTCGCGATCGGGCTACTCGCGGCGTTCAGCCTGGTCGCGCTGTGGGGGCTGCTCGAGCGGCTCGCCACCTGGCACCACTGGGTCGTGCTCCTCATGGGATTCGCGCCGATCGCCGCGGCGCTGTGGGAGGCGTACGGAGAGCGCATCGGCGCGCGCACTCAGGCCAATCAGTATGCGCGGTTCGCGGCCATCTTCCGCCGCGCCGAGCAGTTCATCGGCCGGCTCGAGCTCGAGCCGCCCACGGCCTCCCGCCGCGAGGGCGAGCTCGCCACGCTGCGGGAGCTCGGCCGCGAGGCGCTGATCGAGAACGCGGACTGGGTGCTGCTGCTGCGTGATCGGCCGATCGCGCTGCCGAAGGGCTGAGGCGGGCGCGCTCGCACCGAGATCCTGCCGAGCCGCGGAGACGCAATCCCGGACAATCAAGGACTTAACCGTACCTCACCCCACGGCGACGCGTGGGGCGGCTCGCGGGTTCTTCTCCGGGGATAAACGGCCGCGACTGTGGTAAAAATAACCCTCATCGGGTGGGTAGACGGACTCCCGAGAAGGTCCCTCAAGAGGGTCTCGGCAAGGTGGCACTCAAGGTCTCGGCGCCGGGTCGTGCTGCCACGTCACACGAGAAGGTCTCCGTATCGGGTCTCGCGACAAGCTCTCGTGCTCCTCGCCGGAGGATTCGCTGCCATCGATTCGCTCGGTGAACGTCTCGTCCGGCCACGGCTGGGCGCGACCTCTTAAGGTTTGCGTGGTGAAGAGGTTCAAGAATGAAGGCGCTCGTGACCGGCTCGGGTGGTCTCATCGGTTCGGCTTGCGTGCAGCGTTTCGCCGAGAAAGGCTGGCAGGTCCGCGGCATCGACAACAACATGCGCGAGACGTTCTTCGGATCACGTGGCTCGACCCGCGCGGTCGTGCACCATCTTGAGGCCACCCTAAGGTCGTACAAGCACTACTGGCTCGATATCCGCGACCGGCAGGCCATTCGCGACCTCCTCGAGCAGGAGCGGCCGGACTTCATCGTTCACACCGCCGCTCAGCCCTCGCACGACCGAGCCGCCTCGATCCCGTACGAGGACTTCGACGTGAACTGCGTCGGCACGTTCAACCTGCTGGTCGCCGCGCGCGACTTCTGCCGCGACACGCCCTTCTGCTTCACCAGCACCAACAAGGTCTACGGGGATCGCCCGAATAGCCTGCCCCTGGTCGAGCTCGACACCCGCTTCGACTACGCGAACGGGCTCGACGGGATCGACGAGAGCATGTCGATCGACGACTGCACGCATTCCCTGTTCGGCGCCTCCAAGCTCGCCGCCGACGTGCTGTGTCAGGAGTTCGGCCGCTACTTCTCCATGCCGATCGGGGTCTTCCGCGGCGGCTGCCTCACCGGCCCCCAGCATGCGGCCGTCGAGCTGCACGGCTACCTCGCCTACATCGTCCATTGCGCCGTCGCCGGCCGCCCGTACACCGTCTTCGGCTACCGGGGCAAGCAGGTGCGCGATCAGATCCATTGCGACGATGTGGCGAGCCTGTTCCTCGAGTTCCACGCCGCCCCCCGCTGCGGCGAGATCTACAATCTCGGCGGCGGCCGGCAGAACAGCCTCTCGATCCTCGAGACCATTCGCCTGCTCGAGGGCTTCGGCCACCCGCTCAAGTGGGAATTGTCCGAGCAGAACCGCATCGGCGACCACATCTGCTACATCTCCGACCTCTCGAAGCTCCGGTCGCATTTCCCGCGCTGGCGCCTCGAGAGGAACCTCGATGCGATCTTCGGCGAGCTGGTCGAGCGCCAGGAGCGACTGATGCGCCGCTCGTCCTGAGAATGCGTGCGGCCCTGCCCGACCTGCCCGTCATCCGCACGCTCGGCGGCTGCGGCGGCACGCTGGTCTCGCGCCTGTTCGGCGCCCTGCCGCGCACCGTGGTGCTGAGCGAGACCAATCCGCGCTCCGTGCACCTGTTCGGCGGCCATTTGAACCCGCTGAAGCAGCTGCGGCAATGGCACCCGGATCTGCTCGAGAGCATCGCGGACTTCGACGAGGCGGAGATCGGCTACCCGCCGGTGTTCGGCGAGGTGCTGCAGGGCCTGTGGGCCGCGATCGAGCGCTACCATCAGCGGATCGTCGTGCGCGACTTCAGCTACGCCGATTACATCGGCGTGCCCTTCGTATGGCCGGTGCCGCACGACTCCTCGCTCGATGCGGCGCTGCAGGACCGCTTCACGCCGCGCTCCGTCTACCTGGTGCGCCACCCGGTCGATCAGCTCGCGAGCCTGCGGACGCACCGCGCTCTCGAGCGCGTGCTGTCGGCGGAGCGGTTCGTCGCCGGCTCGCGGGCTTTCCTGGAGCGCCGCCGCGAGGCGCGGCTGTTTCGCTACGAGGAGCTCATCGAGGCGCCGGAGGCGAT
Organism: Gammaproteobacteria bacterium; assembly: GCA_030040575.1. Classification (GTDB taxonomy): domain Bacteria; phylum Pseudomonadota; class Gammaproteobacteria; order Steroidobacterales; family Steroidobacteraceae; genus JASHUC01. The sequence goes on along the minus strand of JASHTK010000171.1, from coordinate 21,440 downwards.
CTTCCGCGCCATGTGCGCAGCGCTCGCGCTTCCCTATGCGCCGGAAGCCCTCACCCGCTTCGCGGAGGTGAAGGCCGTCACCGGAAGCCTGGTGCGCGCCGCCGAGACGCACATCTCCCGGGGCGTCCCGCTGCCGGGCGCCGGGCGCGCGCGCGCTGAGCTCGCGCGAGTGCCGGGGTATGCCGAGCTGCTCGCGACGCTCGGCTATGCCGCCTGAGCTCGAGGCTGCGGGGGAGCTCATGCGCTCAGCGTCGAACGGCACGATCGAGGTCGCCGACCGCATCCTCGTCACCGGCGGCGCGGGCTTCCTCGGGTCGCACCTGTGCGCGCGACTGCTCGCGGCGGGACATCAGGTGCTCTGCGTGGACAATTTCTACAGCGCGAGCCGCCGCAACATCCAGCCGCTCATGCAGAACGCCAACTTCGAGCTGCTGCGCCACGATGTGACCTTTCCGCTGTACGTCGAGGTGGACCAGATCTACAACCTCGCCTGCCCCGCAAGCCCGGTCCACTACCAGAACGATCCGGTGCAGACGACCAAGACCTGCGTGCACGGCGCCATCAACATGCTCGGGCTCGCCAAGCGGCTGCGCGTGAAGATCCTGCAGGCCTCCACCTCCGAGATCTACGGGGATCCGACGGTGAGTCCGCAGCCCGAGACGTACTGGGGTCACGTCAATCCGATCGGCGTGCGATCGTGCTACGACGAGGGCAAGCGCTGCGCCGAGACGCTGTTCTTCGACTACTGGCGCCAGCACCGGCTGCAGATCAAGGTCGCGCGCATCTTCAACACCTTCGGCCCGGGCATGCACCCGAACGACGGCCGCGTGATCTCCAACTTCATCGTGCAGGCGCTCACGAACCGCGACATCACCGTGTACGGCGACGGCAGCCAGACCCGCTCGTTCTGCTACGTGGAGGATCTGATCGAGGCATTCCTCAAGCTGATGCAGACGGGCGATGAGGTGACCGGGCCGGTGAACCTCGGCAATCCCGCCGAATACACGATCGGCAGCCTCGCGGAGCTCATCCTCGACCTCACGAACTCCAAGTCGAGGATCGTGCGCTGCCCGCTGCCGCAGGACGATCCGCGGCAGCGCCAGCCCGACATCGAGCAGGCGCGAGCGATGCTCGGCTGGCAGCCGCGCACGCCCCTGAAGGAAGGTCTGCGCCAGACGATCGCCTACTTCGACGATCTGCTGCGCACGCGCGGCGAGCGCTAGCGCGCCCCATGCCAGGCGCCGTCCTCACGGATCCGGTGTTGCGGGTCGCATCGCTGACCAAGCGCTTCGGCGCGAAGCTCGCGGTGGAGGAGGTGAGCTTCAGCGCATCGCGGGGCGAGATCCTCGGTATTCTCGGCCCGAACGGCGCGGGCAAGAGCACCGTGATCGGCATGCTGTGCGGGCTTCTCGAGCCCGATGGCGGCTGCATCGAGATCTTCGGGCGCCGCCTCGCGCAGCACCGGGCCTCGATCCTCGCGCGCATGAACATCGCCTCGCCCTATGCCTCCCTGCCCGGGCAGCTCTCCGCCCGGCAGAACCTGTCCATCTACGCGGACCTGTACGGCGTCGAGCGGCCCGGTGAGCGCATCGCCGAGCTGCTGCAGCTCTTCGGCATCCCCTCCGAGGCGGCCGACATGCGCTTCTCGAAGCTCTCCTCGGGACAGGTGATCCGGGTGAGCCTGTGCAAGGCGCTGCTCAACCGGCCGGAGCTGCTGCTGCTCGATGAGCCGACGGTGTACCTCGACACCGAGATCGCCGCGCAGACTCGCAGCGTGATCTTGCGCGAGCGGGATGACCGCGGCACGACGATCGTGCTCACCTCGCACAATCTCGGCGAGATCCAGCACCTGTGCGATCGGATTGTGCTGCTCAGTCGCGGCCGGGCGATCGCCTGCGGCACGGCGCTCGAGGTCACTCGGGCCGTCCTCGGGCGGGAGCGCGACAGCGCCGCGCTCGCCGAGGTGTTCTCGCGCGCGGCACGCGGCGAGGTGTGATGATCCGCCGCGTCCGGGCCGTGATCCGGCGGCATCTGTACGATGCCGTGCGCAACCCGGACCGGATCGCGGACATGCTGTTCTGGCCGTTCCTCGATGTCGTGACGTGGGGCTTCTTCGGGCGCTTCCTCGTCCGCGGCGGGCAGGCGTCCTTCGTCGCGCCGGCGCAGCTCATCGCCGGCATCATCCTGTGGGGCGCGTTCCGCGCCTTTCAGCGCGACGTGGCAGTCGGGTTCCTGGCCGAGATCTGGTCGCGCAACATCACCGGCCTGTTCTCCTCGCCGCTCACCTTCCCCGAGTACCTCTCGGGACTGATGCTGGTGAATCTCGGCAAGCTCGCGCTCGCGCTCGGACTCATCACGCTCGCCTGTTGCGTGCTCACGGGTGCGCCGGAGCCGGCGCTCGTTGTGCATCTGCTCGCCCCGCTCGCCGTGCTGCTCCTGTTCGCCGCCGCGATCGGGCTCACCGTCACGGGATTGATCCTGCGCTTCTCCACCCGCGTGCAGACGCTCGCCTACGGACTTGCGGGGCTCCTGATGCCGCTCTCCTGCGTGTTCTATCCGCGCTCTGCGCTGCCTGCGCCGCTGCAAGCGATCGCGGTGACGCTCCCCTCCACCGCGGCCTTCGAGAGCATGCGGGAGCTCATGCAGGGGCGCAGCCCCTCGGCGGCCCTGCTGCTGCGGGGCGCGGCCGTCGCGTTGCTGGCGGTGCTCGCCGCCGCGGCGTACTTTGGCAGCGTCGTGCGCGCAGCGCGGCGCAGCGGGCGGTTACTTCGGCTCGACTAGCGCGGGCGTGCGCACGGCCGGCAAGACCCGGTCGCACCAGGCGACCGCGCGCCTGAACAAGTCGAAATCGCGAAAGTGCACGCAATTCCCCCAGGATTTCGGGACCGAGGTGCGCGCATTGAAGTAAGCGCCGAGCTCCTCGCGCTCGTCCACGCGGTAGATCACGAGCCGCCAGAGGTAGCCGCGCGCGCGCAGCTCGCGCGCCGCGGCCGCGAGGTCTCCGTGACCGGCGCGTCCGAACGGATGCTCCTGGTCCCAGAACTCCGTGATCACGACCGCGTAAGGGGCTTGCCGGAAGCCGCGGATCACCTCGAGGTCGGCGCCCTCGGTGTCGATCTTCAACACCGCCGCCTCGGCCGGAATCTCAGCGCCGCGCGCGAGGCTCGCGAGCGAGCGCACCTGCACCGGGACCGTCGAGGAGAAGGTGAGGTCCTCGAGCATCGGGTGGCGCACGACGCTGTGAAACAGCGAGGTGTCCCATTTACCGGTACCGGAGGTGTCCGTGGCGACGAGCAGCTCGGCCGTGCCGTCCTCCGCGCCGACGGCGTAAGGCAAGGGATGCAGCCGTGTGGGGGTCTGCTCGGCTTCGCGGCTGAGCGCGGCGAAGCTCGCTGGGAACGGCTCGAGCGCGAACACCTCGTAGCCGCTGTCCACGAGCGATCGAGCGAGGCTCCCGACGTTCGCGCCCACGTCGATGGCGAGGGGATTGGGCATGAAGGGCAGCAGGTGCGCGAGCAGGCTGATCTCCGGATCCTTGCGGTCGAGCTCGTCGCCTGCGGCAGGCTCTGTGCTCGGGGCCCCGCCGAGCCGCGCGAGCGCGGCGGTGAGCTCTCCCACGTCCTCGCACAGGCCTGCGATGTGCTCGTCGGTGCGGCGCTGCATGTGCTGCAGCGTGCCGAGCATCTGCGCGAGGCCGTCGATGATCGTGCTGTCGTTCATCACCAGGCTCTGCAGAATGGGCTCGAGCTCGGCGATGAGCTTGTGTGTCTGCTCGATGCGCTCGAAGACCGCCTCGCCTGACACTGCGACCATCGGTTGACTCCGTCCCTCAGGCCGCGCGGTCCGGCGGCATCATCTCCTCGTAGCGCCGATCGCAGGGCTTCCCCTCGTCGAGGGACCGCCAGATCCACTCTGCGCTGCCTTCGGCCGTGAGGGCACCGGCGAGCTTCGCGGCGCGCTCGCGAATTTGCGACTGCGCCGCGGGCACATTGAGCCGCGTGAGAGCGGCCGTGATCGCCTCGCGCTCGTAGGGCACGATCTCGCCGAGCCCGAAGCGGCTCACGAAACGCGCCGCGCACGTCGCGGAGCTGCCGACGATGAGCACCGGCAGATGCGCCATGGAGATCATCGTGGGGATGCGGCTCGGCAGGCTGAGCTCGGCGATCGCGCGCACGCTCGGCGGGCTGTAGCCATCGAGCGTGTCGGTCGGGACGAGCGCGAACGGAAATCGCGCGAGGAGGGGCGGCAGCTGCCGCTCGGCGACGGGCTCGTTGAAGACGATGCCGTCCGCCGCCATCTCCGCGCGGTCGAAGGTGAGGCCCGCGGGCTGCTTCTGGTTGCAATACCAATCGACGCTGAAGCCGCTGCCGCGCAGGCAGCCCCGGAGCATGTCGAGCCAGCGCTGGCCCCAGACGTTACCGAGCAGCACGCCGTGGCGGGGATTCGTGCCCGCGGGCGGAAACACCGGGGCGCGGCTGAGCAGCGACTCGGGCACGAGCGGCGGAACGACGTAAAAGGCGAGGCCGTACTTGGCGGCATAGCGATCCCGCATCTCCGGGGAGATCACCAGGCGCAGCCGCGATCTTTGCGCGAGCTGCTCCATGAGCCCGTCGTCGATGCCCTCGGCACAGACGTTCTTGTCGTCCATCACGTAGGTGCATAGCGGCGCGCCGGTCGTCTCCTGCACGGCGAGGGCGACGAGCGGGTCGACCGGCAGATAAGGCAGCACCATGACCCGGCGCACGCGCGTGCCCGCGAGGCACCACTTCACCCACGAGGCGATCTCGGGCCGGGAGCTCTGCGCGAGCGGCAGGCAGTATTGAGCGGCTCCGAACTCCTGCGTTCCGTCGTAGAAGTTGCTCGTGCGCAGCGAGATGATGTCGGAGCTGTTCGGAAACATGCGCAGCAGCAGCGTGCCCGTGCCGTGCGCCGGGTTCACCTCGCAGGAGGTGATCACGACGTCGGCCTCCTTCGGGGCGTGGCGCACCTTGACCAGTCCGCTCTCGCCGAGGTTCTCGCCCTGCTGCAATTTGCTGATGACCGTCTGCATGCGCGCACGCGCCTGCGCGGCAATGACCAGTGGACTGCCAATCACGTGGAGACCTGTTAGTTTGAGAGACCGACCATGCCCGCGTTGCTTGCGCGAGCGATCTAATTCGCTTGCGGGGGCCGGCTGCTCCGGTCGCAGCGGCATCCCCTGCCGCGACATTATACCTGCGGTGGAATATCTCGTGCAGGGTGCGGCGGCATCAGCCGCTGCGCACGCGGCGGATTGCGTACCATTGTAAAACGGCACGGCGCAATTCGGGGCTCGCCGGCGCCCGGAAGCGGCACTTGACCTGCGCCGTTTCGGGGCAACGCGGGGCAACGCGGGGCAACGGGGAGCAATGCGGACGCATCGCGTGCCCGCTGCGATGGCGCGTCCGATCGCGGCGGCCCTCTCCGCGGGTGAGGTAGGATTGAGGAGCACAGGAGGACCGGCGGCGGGACGATGAGCGGGGGTTCGGTGACCACGAGCGCTGAGGCGGATGCGTCGGACGTTCAGGCGGACCCGGCGCTCTTCGCGCTGCTCACCGGGAGCCACGCGCGCCTCGTCGGAGCGGCACTCGTGCCGGCCGGCTGCGGACCGCTCTGGCTCTATCGGGAGGCTCCCTTTGCGCTCGTTGCGCACAACACCGATCCGGATCCTCTTTTCATCTATGCCAATCTCACCGCGCAGCGCTGCTTCGGGTACTCCTGGGGCGAGTTCGTCCGCTTGCCCTCGCGCTTGTCGGCCGAGCCGACGGAGCGCGCCGAGCGCCGGGCGCTGCTGGATGCGGTCCGACGCCAGGGGTTCGTGGCCGATTACCGCGGTCTGCGCGTCGCCAAATCCGGCCGCCGCTTCTGGATTGAGATAGGAACCGTCTGGCAGCTCATCGATGAGCGGGGGGCGCTGCGCGGGCAGGCGGCCGCATTCCGGTCCTGGCACGATGCGTGAGTCCGGGCCCGATCGCGCGCGAGCGGTCTCCATGTTGCTGAGACTCGCGGCGCTCGCGGCGCTCACGGCGCTCGGTCTGTGCGCCGCGCCCGCGCCCGCCGAGGACGGACACCAGCTCTGGTTGCGTTACCCGCTGCTGAAGGAGCCGTGGCGGAGCGAGTATCGAGCGGCGGTGGCGCAAATCGTCGACTGCACGGCCGGGGCAGCGGCGACGCCTTCGAGCACGTTGCTCCTCGCGCGCTCGGAGCTGATGCGCGGCCTCACGGGCCTGCTCGGCGCCGCACCGCCGCTCGCGAGCGAGGCGACCGAGAGCCGCGCGCTGCTCCTCGGCACGCCCCGATCGTGCGCGCTCCTCGCGCGCGCGCGGTTGCCGCTGCGGGGGCTCGGCCGCGAGGGATACGCGATCCGCACCCTGCTGCGGCGGGGCCGGGCAGTCACGGTCATCGCCGCGAACACCGACGTCGGGGTCCTCTACGGTGCGTTCGCGTTCCTGCGCCTGCTGCAGACGCATCGATCCCTCGCGCACCTCGAGATCTCCTCGCGTCCGCATCTCGAGCTGCGCGTGCTCGACCACTGGGACAATCTCGACGGCAGCGTCGAGCGCGGCTACGCCGGAAGATCGATCTGGGACTGGTCGAGGCTTCCCGATGATCCGGATCCGAGGTACCGCGAGTACGCCCGCGCCTGCGCCTCGATCGGCATCAACGGCACGGTGCTCAACAACGTCAACGCGAGCGCGCAGATCATGACGCGGCCCTACCTCGTGAAGGTCGCCGCGCTCGCCGGCGTCCTGCGGCCGTACGGGCTGAAGGTGTATCTCGCCGCGCGGTTCAGCGCACCGATCGAGATCGGCGGGCTCACGACGGCCGACCCGCTCGATCCGGCCGTGCGGGCCTGGTGGGCCTCGAAGGTCGGGGAGATCTACCGCCTCATTCCCGATTTCGGCGGCTTTCTCCTCAAGGCGGACTCCGAGGGTGAGCCGGGCCCGCAGGACTACGGCCGCACGCACGCGGACGGGGCAAACATGCTGGCGGACGCTCTCGCCCCGCACGGCGGAGTCGTGATGTGGCGCGCGTTCGTCTACGGGCGGTTGCGCGAGGATCGTGCGCGGCAGGCGTACGATGAGTTCGTGCCGCTCGATGGGCACTTTCACCCGAACGTGCTGCTGCAGGTGAAGAACGGTCCGATCGACTTCCAGCCGCGCGAGCCGCTCAATCCGCTCTTCGGCGCGATGCGCCGCACGCCCGTGATGATGGAAGTCGAGATCACGAAGGAGTATCTCGGCTTTGCGACCCACCTCGCCTACCTCGGGCCGATGTACGAGGAGGTGCTGCGGGCGGACACCTACGCGCAGGGCAGGGGCTCGACCGTCGCGCGCGTGATCGACGGCTCGCTCTTCGGGTACCGCATCACCGGTATGGCGGGGGTCGCCAACATCGGCGCCGACCGCAACTGGACCGGATCGCAGTTCGATCAGGCGAACTGGTACGTGTTCGGGCGGCTCGCGTGGGATCCGACGCTGAGCGCCGAGGCGATCGCCGAGGAGTGGGTCCGCATGACCTTCTCGAACGATCCGCGATTCGTGGCCCCGGTCGTCGCCATGATGATGGGCTCGCGCGAGGCGGTGGTCGATTACATGACCCCGCTCGGCCTCGCGCACCAGATGGCGAGCGGCACGCACTACGGCCCCGGCCCCTGGGTCGCGGGCAACGCGGAGCCGGATTGGAACCCCGTCTACTACAATCGCGCGGACTCGAGCGGGATCGGATTCGACCGCACGGCAAGCGGCAGCGACGCCGTCGGCGAGTACGCTCGACCGCTCGCGGCGCAGCTCTCGAGCCTGAAGACTGTGCCGCAGAAGTACCTGCTCTGGTTCCACCACGTCCCATGGGGTGAGCGGCTCTCCTCCGGACGCACCCTGTGGGATGAGCTCGTGCTCCACTACACGCGCGGCGTCGATGCGGTGAGCGCGATGCGCAGGACCTGGAGCGGGCTCGCGGCCTACGTCGACTCGGAGCGCTTTGCCGAGGTCGCGGCATTGCTCGCGATCCAGCAGCGGGAGGCGCAGTGGTGGCGCGACGCGAGCATCGCGTATTTCCAGACCCTCTCGCGACGCCCCCTGCCGCCGGGCATCGCGCCTCCCGCGCACTCGCTCGCGGAGTACGAGGCCGTGTGCTTCCCGTTCTCGCCGGGCTATCCGGGCACGAGCCCGGCGTGCGCGCCGGCGAATCCCGTCATTCCCTGACAGCACCGCGCGCGCTTCGTGCACGGGCGATGAGGGCCGTCGCGGCGGCGCCGGGGTGCGGCGCCGCGCCGAGCGTCAATACTTGCAATGGCGGGCGATGAGGCTCTCGGCGAGCTCCTGGCGACCCGAGCGGAATGCCGGATCGAGCCCCCGCTCAGCGGCGAGGTCCGCGAGGCTCGCGAGCGTGAGCTCGCCGCTCACGATGCGACGGCCGAGCTCGCTGCGCCAGCCCCGATAGCGCTCATCGCGCAGCCGTGCGAGCGCCCCCTCCGTGACCACGTCCGCCGCCGCGAGCAGCGCTCGGGCGAGCGTGTCGATGCCGCCGATGTGAGCGAGGTAGAGGTCCGCGGGATCGACCGACTGGCGGCGCAGCTTCGCATCGAAGTTGAATCCTCCGCTCGTGAAGCCCCCGTCCTCGATGAGCTGGACGAGCGCGGGCACGAGCTCCTGCGCGTTGTTCGGGAACTGGTCCGTGTCCCAGCCGTTGCGCGGGTCGCCGCGATTGATGTCGATCGAGCCGAAGACTCCGCAGGCGCGCGCCGCCGCGACCTCGTGCTCGAAATCAAGCCCCGCGAGGGTGGCGTGATTGACCTCGATGTTCACCTTGACCTCCTGCGCGAGGCCGTAGCGCTGCAGGAATCCGCACACGGCGGCGACATCGCGGTCGTACTGGTGCTTCGTCGGCTCGAAGGGCTTCGGCTCGAGGAGGATCGTGCCCTTGAAGCCGATCCGGTGCTTGTGCTCGACCACCATCGAGAGGAAGCGCCCGTACCGATCGAGCTCGCCGCGCAGGTCCGTGTTGAGGAGCGAGTCGTAGCCCTCGCGGCCGCCCCACAGGACGTAGTTCTCCCCGCCGAGCCGGTGCGTCGTCTCGAGGCACCCGCGCACCTGGACGGCCGCCCACGCGAACACTTCCGGGTCAGGACTGGTCGCGGCGCCGCCCGCGTAGCGCGGATGGCTGAAGAGGTTCGCCGTGCCCCACAGGAGCTTGACGCCGGTCGCGGCGATCTTCGCCGCGATCCGCTCCTCGATCCGGCGGAGATTCCCCTCGTGCTGCCGCGGCGATGCGGCGGTCGCCATCACGTCCACGTCGTGAAAGGTGAAGTAGCGCACCCCGAGCCGCTCGAGGAAATCGAAGGCGGCGTCGAGCTTCTCCTCGGCCATGGCCTCGGTGACGGGCGAACCGAGCCACGGGCGCTCGAGCGTGCCGCCGCCGAACATGTCCGTCCCCGGCCAGTTGAACGAGTGCCAGTAGCACACCGCGGGCCGCAACCAATCCTCCATGCGCTTGCCGAGGACGAGGCGGTCGCGGTCGTAGACGCGATAGGCGAGATCGTTGCGGGTGTGAGGACCCTCGTAGCGGACCGGCTCGATGCACGCGAACAAGCTCATGGGGAATCCTCCGGGAACAGGCTCTTCAAGCTCCGGTACAGCGCGACGAAGGTGCGGCGTCGCACGGCGAGGAGGGACGCGAGCTCGGGGTCGGGCCGCACCACCCGCTCGACCTCCGGCGCGACGCACACGTCCTCCACCCGCTCCGCGCCGAGCGCGAGGCGGGCGAGCCGCGCCGCCCCGAGGGCGGCGCCCACCTCGCCCGCCCGCCGGTAGGTGAGGGGACGGCCCAAGGCGGCGGCGAGCAATTGACCCCAGTAGGGCAGGCGCGAGCCCCCGCCGGTCATCGTGATCTCGCCGATCGACCCGCCGGCCTCGAGCAGCGCGTCGAGCCCGTCGGCGAGCCCGAGCGCGACGCCCTCGAGCGCCGCTCCGGCGAGATCCGCGGCGCTCGTGTCCGGGCGAATGCCGAAGTAGACCCCGCGGGCACGCGGATCGTTGTGCGGCGTGCGCTCGCCCGTGAGGTAGGGCAGGAGGAAGGGGGAATCGCGAGTGAGGCCTCGGGCCCTCGCGGCCTCGACGAGGCGCGCGAGATCCGCCTCGCCCGTCAACTGCGCGACCCAGTCGAGCACGCTCGCCGCGCTCAGCATCACCGACATCCGGTGCCACCGGCCGGGCAGCGCGTGGCAGAACGCATGGACGGCACCGTCGGGGTGGGGACGGAATCGATCGGTCGCCGCGAAGAGCACGCCGGAGGTGCCGAGCGAGAGGAACGCCTGGCCGGGCGCGATCACGCCGACGCCGACCGCACTCGCCGCATTGTCGCCGGCGCCGCCGGCGACGAGCACCGTCGGCAGATCCAGCTGCTCGGCCGCGCGCGCGGTGAGCATGCCCGAGGGACGGGTCCCCTCCACCAGGCGCGGCATGTGGCTCCGGGTGAGGCCGGTCGCGGCGAGCATGGCGTCCGACCAGTTCCGGGCCCCCACGTCGAGCCAGCCGGTGCCCGACGCATCCGACGGGTCGCTCACCTTCTCGCCCGTCAGTCTCAGGCGCACGTAGTCCTTCGGCAGCAGCACGCACGCCGTCCTGCGGAACACCTCGGGCTCGTGGCGGGACACCCAGAGGAGCTTCGGTGCGGTGAAGCCGGGCATCATGAGGTTGCCCGTGATCGAGCGGGACGAGGGCTCGCGGCGCTCGAGCTCGCGGCACTCGAGCGCCGATCGGCCATCGTTCCAGAGGATCGCCGGGCGCAGCGGCCGATCCTCCCGATCGAGCAGCGTCGCCCCGTGCATCTGGCCGCTGAGGCCCGCGGCCCGCACCGCGGCCCGCGCACCCGCCGGCAACTCCGCGACGGCGCGGAGCGTCGCCTGCCACCAGGCCTCGGGGTCCTGCTCGCAGTATCCGGGCTGCGGGCGGCTCACCTCGAGCGGCGCGGAAGCCTGCGCAACGAGCGCTCCGCCCTCGCCGACCACGACGGCCTTTACCCCTGACGTCCCGATGTCTATTCCGAGGTACATCAGGGCGCCGCGAGGCTCAAGCGCAATTCGATCGCCATGCGCATCCCCGGCGCGAGCACCGGCGTCTCCTCGGCGCTGCGTCCGAGCGCTCCAGCCGCCGCGGTCTGCGGCTCGATGCAGAAGAAGTCGTGCCCGGACGGCGCATACACGTGCAGGAACGAGCAGCGGGTCGCCCGAACGCTCACGGCTCGCTCGGGCCACAGAAGCGACGCCTCGCCGTTCCAGCCGCAGAAGCAATGATCGAGCGGGACGGCTTGCACCTCCCGGGCCGGCTCGAAGCGCCAGGCGGCGGGCGTCTGCGCTTCCTCGACGGGCAGCGCGTCGGAGTCGGCGAGCCACACGCGCGGCAGCCGCGCCCACATGCGCGCCTGCGCGGCGCGCGGAAAGTACGGGTGCAGGCCGAGCATCGCCGGCATCGGCGCATCGCTCAGATTCTCGATCGAGAGGCGGATCGAGAGACGATCCGGGGCGAGCTGCAAGCGCTGCTCGCAGCCGTAGCGCCACGGCCATTCGTTCCCGCCGCCCTCGAAGCGCAGCGTCGCGCTCGTCGCAGTCGCCGCCGTGACCTCCCAGGGAGCGCGCCAGCCCTGCCCGTGGATCGGATGCGGGTCCTCGCTCCAGTTCGGCTCGAGCTGCACGCTGCGCCCACAGGCGCTGAAGCGGCCGTGGGCGATGCGGTTGGCGAACGGCACCATCGGAAAGCAGGCCGCGGCGAACGGATCGCCGGCGGCCCCGGACGGTGTGGGCCGCAGGACGTCCTCGCCATGCCATGTGAACTCGCGGATCACCCCCCCGGGGCGCGGAGCGACGACGAGCCGCGCGGCCTGGTGTTGCAGCACCAGAGGGCCATCGTCCTTCATGCGGGCGCGATCCGTTCCGGTGGTCAGCCCGCCGCGGACTGCTTGGCGGCAACGCTCGCGCGAGCGTCCCCGCGCGTCCACAGAGTTTGAATCTCCTCGAGCGTGCGGCGCCGGGTCTCCGGCACGTAGAGCCACACGAAGGCGGCCGCGAGAAAGCTCATGCCACCGTAGACCCAGTACGGAAAGGCGTGGTTGAACAGGGCGTTCAGGGTCGAGTTGCCGATGAGAATCTTGAACGACCAGGACACGAACAGATTCGCGATCCACTGCGCGGCGACGGCGATCGCCATCGCGCGGCTCTTGATCGAGTTCGGGAACATCTCCGCGAGCAGCACCCAGGTGACCGGTCCCCAGGAGAGTGCGAATCCGGCGATGTAGGCCATCGCGGCGACGAGCGGTCCGGTGCCCTCGGCGTTCGCCCTGAACTGAAATCCGAGCGTCACCATGGCGACGCCCATGACGAGCCCGCCGGCGATGAGGAGCGGCTTGCGGCCGATGCGGTCGACCGTCGCGATGGCGACGAGCGTGAAGATGACGTTCGTGAGCCCGACGATGACCGTTTGCCACAGGGCCGAGTCGGTCGATGCGCCGAGGTTCTTGAACATGAGCGGCGCGTAATAGAGCACCGCGTTGATGCCGACGAGCTGCTGGAAGACCGAGAGCAGGATGCCGGCGACGATGACGAGGGAGCCGAAGGCGAGGAGGCTCACGCCGCTCGACTCGGGCGCGACGCGCAGCGAGTTGCGGATCTGCGCGATGACCGTGCGCGCCTCGGCCTCGCCGACGAGGCGCGCGAGGACCCCGAACGCCCGCTCCTCGCGCCCCCGGATGACGAACCACCGGGGCGTGTCCGGAACGCGCAGCAGCAGCCCGAGGAACAGCACGGCGGGCGCGGCCTCCGAGAGCAGCATGAGCCGCCAGCCCGTCGTGCGGATCCAGGTCTCATCGCCCCCGGAGGCGATCGCCCAGTTCACGAAGTAAACGAGCAGCATCCCGAGCACAATCGAGAGCTGGTTGAAGGAGACCAGGCGGCCGCGGATGTGGCTCGGCGCGATCTCCGCGATGTAGAGCGGCGAGAGCATCGAGGCGATGCCGACGCCGACCCCGCAGAGGATGCGGTACAGGATGAACGGCACGAGCGCGTGCGGGCCCATGCCGCCGACCGGTCCGAAGCCGACCTCCGGATAGGCCGAGCCGACCGCGGAGAGGAGGAACAGGACGGCCGCGATGAGCAGTCCGCCCTTGCGGCCGAGGGCGTTCGACGCCCAGCCGGCGAGGCTCGAGCCGACGACACACCCGAAGAGCGCGCTCGAGATCGTCCAGCCCGAGAGGCTCCCGCGGGCGGTCTCGGAGAGGTGCAGCGGGTCGATGAAATTCGCATCGATCGAGCTGACGGCACCCGAGATCACCGCCGTGTCGTAGCCGAAGAGCAGGCCGCCGAGCGTCGCGACAAACGTGAGTCTCCTCACCAAGCTAGCGCTGTCGGTCGTCATGCCCCCTCTTGCGGCGCTCGAGTGTCGGGAAGGATTCCGCGAGGCCGGCGGGTACGGTAGCGCCATCAATTCGACCGCGTCAATTTGCGCGGGCCGCCGCGGATCGGCGCTTGATCTGCGCGCGGCAAGTGCGCGATAGTTTCGGGAGCGATCCCGGTCGCGCCGGACGATGCATCGGAGTCGATGTGAAGACCCACCCCGCCGAAGCCGAAGCCTGGGTACATTCGCATCTCACCGGCTGGCCTTTAGCCCCGCGCAGGCTCGCGGCGCAGCTCGTGAGCCGGTACGGCCGGCCGCAGGCGGTCGGCTCGCGGGAGCTCATCTGGTACGGCAACGGACCGTGGAAGCGGACGGTGCTCTATCGGGTCGGCGTCCGCCACGATTTTCCGCAGCCCCACGAGGACATTCTGGAGCAAACGGTGAGCTACCGAGTGCCGATCGGGAAAGTCGCGGACCTCGCCGCGTACGACGGCAGCCTCGTCGTCGATCGCACCCGCGGGGAGCTCTCGGCCCATTGCGACAGCGAGGAGCAGAACCGGATCATGCTCAACATCGCCGACGACATCGTGACGGGGCAGAGGTCCGTGGACGAGGCCCTCGCGTATCACGCGCAGGTCGTGCGCGGCGTGCAGATCCACGTACCCGAGTCCTACCCGAGCGAGCTCAAATTCAAGATCCTGCCGAGTGAGGAGACCGCCGATCCGGGCAAGGAGGCCCCCCTGCTCGAGCATCTCGGCGAGAGCTAGCGCCGCGCGGCGGCAGCCGATGATCACGGTTTACGGCATCAGGAACTGCGCGACGATGAAGAAGGCGCGCGCTTGGCTCGAGCGGCGGGGCGTCGCCTACGAGTTCCACGACTACCAGCTCGCGGGCATCGATCGGGAGCGCCTCGAGCGCTGGTGCGGCGCGGTGGGCTGGGAGGCGCTGCTCAACCGCAGCGGAACGACGTTCCGCAAGCTGAGCGACGCGCAGAAGAGCGGCCTCGATGAGCGCAGGGCGGTCGCCCTGATGCGGACTCAGCCCTCGATGATCAAGCGCCCCGTCATCGAGGCGGGCGGCCGGATCATCGTCGGCTTCGATGAGCAGGCGTACCGCGGCCTCGCGCGCGCAGGCGCCGGGGCTCGAGCGCACGGGGATTGACGCGCTCGGATTGAACGTAATCCGAGCACGCGCCGCCTGTGCACCAAAGCACGCACCGCGCGTTCTTGGGATGCGGGGCTGCGGCCCGCGTCGCCGTTACGGCTTCTCTAAAGAGGTCCTCATGAGCCCATCTGCCCGTGTGCGAAATCTCGCGGCTCTCGTTGCGATCGGCGTGGCGATGAGCGCCTGCGTCGTGGTCCCCACTCCGCGCGGCCTGTACATCGGGCCGGCCGTGCCGGCCGCGCCGCCGCCTCCTGAGGTCGAGTACTACGGCGCGCCGCCTGCCGTCGGCTACTTCTGGATCGGCGGCTACTGGAGCTGGGTCGGCGGCCGCTACGCGTGGGTCGGCGGACACTGGCAGGCGCCGCGTCCGGGGTATCGCTGGGCGCCCGCCCGCTGGGTGCAGCGTGGGGACGGATGGCACATGCAGGGCGCCCGCTGGGTGCGCGCGCGGCAGTGAGCGCGCAGTGAGCGGCTAGCGCGTCCGCTCCTCGATCTTTCGCGCGAGCTCGGCGAGCTCGTCGCGGTCGAGGTCCTCGTCGATCGAGATCTCCGCGTGCGGCTCGGAGGCTGCGGCCCGCCGCCCCGCGGGCGCGGCGGGGGACGAGGGAGCCGCTGCGGGCCGCGTCGCGTGGACGACCTTGACGATCTCCCCGTCCGGGGTCGCCGATCGGGGGGCGGGTGGGTGGACCCAGTCCGACTTCTGCTCCATCCAGCGCTGGTAGCGGTCGAAGGTCCACATGCCCTCCTCGCCGCCCGCGAGGATGACGTTCGCGATCTGGCTGAACTGGCCTGCGCGCAGGGTTCCCTTGGCCGCGGAGCTCGCGAGCAGCAGCTCGCACCGCGGCACTCTCAGGTGGTGCGCGCCAATGAAATCGAGGCGCTGGCACACGACCCCGACGAGCACGTCCGCGAGCTGTGCGCGGATGCTCGCCTGGATCTCGGCAGGGAAGGACATGCAGATGCGGCCGAGGGCCTCGCCGC
This sequence comes from Gammaproteobacteria bacterium, assembly GCA_030040575.1. Classification (GTDB taxonomy): domain Bacteria; phylum Pseudomonadota; class Gammaproteobacteria; order Steroidobacterales; family Steroidobacteraceae; genus JASHUC01. Next base: position 5,892 of record JASHTK010000171.1, on the reverse strand, counting down.
AGCTCGCGGAGTGCATCGTCGCGAGGACGAGGTGGCCGGTCTCCGCCGCGTTCAGCGTGAGCCGGAAGACCTCCGGCGTGCGCATCTCGCCGATCACGAGCACGTCGGGGTTCTCGCGCACCGCATCGACGATCGCCTGCTCGAAGCTCGGGGAGTGGGTCGGGATCTCGCGCTGCCGGATGAAGGAGCGGCGGTTGGCGAAGATGTACTCGAGCGGGCTCTCGAGCGTGATGATGTGCCGCGCGCGCGTGGAGTTGATCTCCTCGATGAGCGCCGCGAGCGTGGTCGATTTGCCGCAGCCCGTCGGACCCGAGATGACGACGAGGCCGCTGCCGCCCTCGATGAGCCTGCGCAGGTCGCCGTGGAGGTTGCAGGCGCGCAGGTCGCTCACGGCCGGCGCGAGCAGCCGCACGGCGATCGCGATGCCCCGGAGCGTGCGGTAGAGGCTCAACCGGCACCGCATGCCGCCCGCTGCGAGCGCGACGTCGGCCGAGCCGCGCTCGAGGAAGGCTGTCCACGACTCCGAGCCGAGCAGCTCCTGGGCCGCGAGCGTCAGCTGCTGTGCGGGGACCGGCTCCCCGACTGCGAGGAGATCCCCTCTGACGCGCGCCACGAGCGGCGTACCGGTCTCGATGTGCAGATCACTCGCGCCGAGCTCCCGGCCCCTCTCGATCCATTCCTTGAGCGGCATCTCCTCTATCTCCCGGCCGTCATCCGGCGCTCGGCTGCTCGCGATTGACCTGCACCGAGACGACTCCCTTGATGTCGCCCACGGACGCGACGACGGAGCTGAGCAGTCCGCGTCCTTGCAGGTGGATGCGGATCGTCTGCGCGTCGGCGTGGGCGGCGTCGCCCTCGCGGCGCAGCTCGAGATCGTGCACCAAGAACCCGTGTCCGGTGCAGGTCTGGATGATCTCCTGCACCGCGCCCTTGCCGGGAACATAGCAGACCAGCAGATCGGCGTGCGCGGCGAGGAAGCGATTCGTGAACGGCGTGTATCCGTACACCACGAGGAAATGCGCCGCCGTGACGAAGATCGCGAGCACGGGCAGCCCCGCTCCGCACGCCATGCCGACCGCCGCCGTGAGCCAGATGACCGCCGCGGTGGTGAGCCCACGCACGATGTCGCGTTGCACGAAGATCAATCCGCCGCCGATGAACCCGATGCCCGAGACGACCTGCGCCGCGACGCGCGAGGGATCGAGCACGACCAGGTCCTTCGCGAGGATGTCGGTGAACCCGTACTTGGAGACGAGCATGATGAGCGCCGCCGCGACACCGACCAGGGCGTGGGTGCGCAGTCCCGCGCTCTTCATCCTGAGCTCCCGCTCGAGCCCGATCAGCGAGGAGAGGACGAATGCGAGGACGAGCTCGCCGATCTGCAGCGCCGTCTCGCCGGGCTCCACGTGAAGCGAATGCAAGAATGGCATCAGGGACCGCTCCTCAGCGCCGAGTACCGTGATGGGGCCGCCGGGTCATTCTATGCACTGCGCGGGCAGCTCGGCCCGCGCCCGCGAGGGCCCCCTCGGGCCCCACGGTCAGCCCATGGCGCCGTCGGGCCAATGCAATTGACAATGATTCTTATTCGTAATTATAATATTCCCGCCTGGTGCCTTCGTTCCCGAGGCGACTTACCCCCCATGTACGTCTGCATCTGTCACGCCATCACCGAGAGCGAGATCCGCGAGGCCGTCGAGCGCGGCGCCCGCTCGCTCTGCGAGGTGCAGTCCTCGCTGCCGGTCGCAGGCTGCTGCGGCCGCTGCGAGGCGGCGGCACGCGACGTGGTGGACCGGCAGCTGCTCGGCGCTTCGCCCCGCGGGGCAGCGTAACTCGCCGTCTCCGAGCCGATCGCTGCGCTCGCTGCGGCCGGCGCAGTTGCGCCCCCCGAATCGCTCGCCGATGATGGCGATCGCGGCTGCGAGCGAGGCGCGACGATGAAGGGCGATCCGAAGATCCTGCAGCATCTCAATGCGGTGCTGAAGAACGAGCTCACCGCGATCAATCAGTATTTCCTGCATGCGCGCATGTTCGGCAACTGGGGCCTCGAGCGCCTGGAGCAGAGCGAGCAGCACGAGTCGCTCGACGAGATGAAGCATGCGGACCGGCTGATCGAGCGCATCCTGTTTCTCGAGGGGCTGCCGAACCTGCAGGACCTCGGCAAGCTGCTCATCGGGGAGAACGTCGAGGAGTGCCTCAAGTGCGATCTGAAGCTCGAGCTTGCGGCGCGGGCGATGCTCAAGACCGCGGTCGCCGACAGCGAGTCGGCCGCTGACTACGTCTCGCGCGAGCTGTTCGCATCGATCTTGGAGTCCGAGGAGCGGCACATCGATTTCCTCGAGATCCAGCTCGATCTCGTGAAGCGCATCGGACTCGAGAATTACTGCCAGTCGCAGATCGGCACGAGCAAAGAATGAGGCGCACCGCGCGGGCCGCGAGCGCGACCGCGCGCGGTCATGGCGCGCCGAGCGCTGCGCGCAGCTCCACGCGGGCGGGCGCTTCCTCCGCCTGGAACGGCCGGCACGAGAACAGCAACGCCGCGAGGGCGGTGCCGGCGAGGCGGCCGGCCTCCACGTCGCTCGGGTAGTGCACGCCCGCGACGTTGCGGTCATAGGCGTACTCGCCCGCCCGCTCGAGCAGCTGCCGGCGCCGCTCGGGCACCATGTCCGCGAGCACGAGGGCGGTCGTATAGGCCCAGGTCGCATGTCCGCTCGGATAGGACAGGGACTTCGGACGCGCGATGACCGGATGCAGCCGCGGCTCGACGCTGAAGGGGCGAGGCCGGGCAAACTCCCGCTTGGCCCGATCGAGCACCTCCGACTCATCGGCGCCGATGTGCTCGAAGAGCGCGAGGGTGCGCGGCAGCCCCGCCGCCTTGAGCCCCATCGGGCGCCCGAGAGCGCCGGCGAACCCGAGCACGTCAAGCCTCGCATCCTCACGGGCACGCTCGGCCTGCTGCGCCGTGCGATGCGCCTGGATGCTGAGCAGCTCGTCGAGCTCCGCCCGCTCCTGCGCGGAGCCGGCGAGGGGTGCGGGCGGCAGGATCCGCCGCAGATCGAGCATGCGGGCCTGCGTGCACTGCGCCGCATCCGCGGGAGCCCGCGCGAGGGGCCCGGGCGGCCCCTGCGAGCTCTGCGCTGCCGCGGCGCCGGGCCGCAGCACGAGCAGGCAGAGCACGATCAGCGCGGGTGTGCTGCGAAGGGGAGAGGGGCTCATCTTGCCGCGGTCCTGGGGAGGGATCCCGGATAGTACGCACATTCGCGGCAGACGGGTCGCGGCATCGAGAGCGTCTACCATTAGACCGTTATTGAAACAAATAGCCTCTTTAATCTTAACAATGATCCAATAGAGGATCAGACCGAGCGGGCGACGGCGGTGTACGCCTCCATCATGAGCCCCGTCCCGCCGCGCGAGACGTGCGCGACGACGGCCGTGCGACGGTGCAGCTTCGTGATGGCACCGAGATTGATGGCAAAGGCGAGCTCGACGTGCTGGCCCTTGCGCAGCCCGAGGTTGGTCGTCTCCACGAACACGCCCGTCGCGCTGAGGTTGAGCGCCTTGCAGAGCTTTCTCTTGCCCCCGGGCGTCGTGATGTAGACCGTGGTCCGGGCGCGATGCCGGGTGTGCAGGCGGCGTTCCAAGTCGATTGCCTCGTCTGTTTCTTATTCGAGGGCCACGACGTGACCTCGGCCTCATTATGCCTTTGCCGCGCGCCGCCTGCGCCACCGACTGAACTTATTTGCCCCGCGGAGCGCCGCGGTCCGGCGCGCCTCACGCCCCGGACAGAAACCGCGAGATCTCGCGACCGAAGCGCTCGAGGTCGATCAGGAACGAGTCGTGACCCTCGAGGCAGTCGAGCGGCGCGAAGGTCGTCGCGGCGCCCGCCTGGCTCAGGGCCGCGGCGAGCGCGCGCTGCTCATCGAGGGGAAACAGCAGATCGGACTCGACGCCGATCACGAGCGCGCGCTCGAGGCGCGCGCGGGCAAACACGGCCTCGATGGACGGGCCGTGCACCGCGAGGTCGAACCGATCCATCGCCCGGGAAATGTAGAGGTAGCAGTTCGGGTCGAACGAGTGGACGAAGCGCTGCGCGTGGGTCTCGAGGTAGCTCTGGATGGCGAACTCCGGCCCGAAAGGCTCCCGGCCGCGCAGCTCCGGCGCCGCGGCTTGGCGGCCGAAGCGCTGGCGCCACTCCGCCGCGGACCGGTAGGTCATCATGCCGAGCTTGCGCGCGATGCGCATGCCGGTCGCGGGCGGCCGCTCATCCGCGTAGCTGCCTCCCCGCCAGTCCGGATCGCGCAGGATCGCCTCGCGCTGAATGGATCGCAGGGCGATCGCGAAGGGCGAGGCGGCCGCGGTGCCGGAGATGCTGATCGCGTTGCGGGCCGCGCCCGGGAACTGGGCGAGGAAGGCGAGCACGACCATGCCCCCGAGCGAGGGACCGATGATGGTGTGGGCCCGCTCGATGCCGAGCGACCGCAGGACCTCGAACCCCGCGCGGGCCATGTCCTCGATCGAGAGGTCCGGAAAGCTCACGCGGTACGGCGCGCCCGTCGCCGGGTCGATCGAGGCGGGCCCGGTCGAGCCGAAGCAGCTGCCGAGCGAGTTGACGCACACGAGGTGGTAGCGCCGGGTATCGATGGGGCGGCCGGGGCCGATCATGCCCTCCCACCACCCCTCGCTCGGGTCGTCCGCCGAGGCGGCGGCATGCGCGGAGGGCGAGAGGCCCGTGAAGAGCAGCAGGGCGTTGTCGCGCGCCGGGGAGAGCGCACCCCAGGTCTCGTAGGCGATGCGCGCGCCGTGCAGCACGCCGCCGCGCCACATGGGAAAGGGGTCGGGCAACGTCGCGAAACGGCGCGCATCCGCGGCGCGCTCGCGTATCTCCCGGATCATGGCGGTCATCGTCTCCGTTTAATCAGATCGCTCGCACCGCGACAAAGAATGCCGGGACATGAGGTGAGACCCGGCCGTTATGATACGGCCGTGATGAGGCTGCAGAAGTTGCTCGCCGGCGCCGGCATCGGATCGCGGCGCGCGGTCGAGCAATGGATTCGCGAGGGCCGCGTGACGATCGGGGGGCGGCGGGCGCAGCTCGGCGATCGGGCGGCGCCGGCGGACGATGTGCGGCTCGACGGCCGCAGGCTGCGCCTTCGACCGCCGCCGCTCGCCGCGCCCGAGCTGCTGCTCTACCACAAGCCCGCGGGCGAGGTGACGACGCGCAGCGATCCCCGCGGCAGACCGACCGTGTTCGATCGACTCCCGCCGCCTCGCGGGGGTCGCTGGATCGCCGTCGGACGGCTCGACACGAGCACCTCGGGGCTCCTTCTCTTCACGACCGACGGGGCGCTCGCCCACCGGCTCATGCATCCCTCGGCCGGCGTCGAGCGCGAGTACCTGGTCCGCGTCCGCGGCATGCCCGGAGAGGTGGCGATGCGGCGGCTGAGCCGCGGTGTCGAGCTCGACGACGGTCCCGCCCGTTTCGACCGCATCGCCCCGGCTCACGGGCTCGACGAGCCGGCGCGCCGGCGGAAGGGGGAGGAGCGCGCGCCGGACGGCGAGCCGGCACGGCGCAGCCACAGCTGGTATCGGGTCGTCCTCACGGAGGGGCGCCATCGCGAGGTGCGGCGCCTGTGGGCGGCCACCGGCTACGAGGTGAGTCGGCTCGTGCGGATTCGCTACGGTCCCTTCGAGCTCGGGCGAGGCTCGCGCCCGGGCTCTTGGCGGCGCGCGGAGGCCGCGGAGCTCGCGCGGCTCGCCAGGGCGCCGCGGCAGCCGCATTGACACCCCTTTCAGCGGAAATCAGAATACGCGGCTCGTTTTCGCGGGAGGGGTACCCAAGCGGTCAACGGGAGCAGACTGTAAATCTGCCGGCTCTGCCTTCGTAGGTTCGAATCC
>JASHTK010000170.1 GCA_030040575.1 Gammaproteobacteria bacterium | reverse complement strand
CTGCTCGTGCGCAATCCGATCTGCGTGCTGCGCCGCGTGAGCTTCGTCGAGGTGATGGCGCCGTGCTTCTCGACCGCGGCGCTCGAGCATTTGATCCACACGTTCGACTGGACCAAGAGCACGTGGGGCATCGACTGGGCGTGGGGCTGCCTGCTCGAGGGGCACCAGCCGCTCTACGTGGTCGATGCGATCCGGATGCGGCACACGCGCGCCGGCGACGACCGCTCCGGCCCCTTCTACCGCAAGCTCGCGGCAATGGGCATCAAACCGGCCGAGGAGCTGCGCAGGATCGAGCGCATGTTCCCGCAGTACGCCGGCGCGCGGACGCTGCGGGACGGCCATGTCTTTCGCGCGGGCGTGCCCGAGGCGCTCGCGCCCGTGCTCTGGAGGGTGTTCGAGCGGCTGAAGGTGATCGTGCGCGTGCGCAAGCAGCTCATGAGGCGCTTCAGGCGCGGGCGGGCGCGCATCGAGGAACTCGTGCACGGCGTCCGCTAGGTCCGCAGCGATGTCGCTCTACTCCTCGAGCCCGCGGCGCGCCGGCGTGCTGCTGCCCATGAGCTGCCTCACCGGGGCGCTCGGGCGCGCCGGGCGCGCGTTCATCGACTGGCTCGCCGAGGCGGGCTTCTCGCTCTGGCAGTTCCTGCCGGTCGGGCCGACTGCTGAGGACGGCTCCCCGTACTGGGTGCGGTCCGACGCGGCGGGCCATCCGGCGCTCCTCGACCGCGAGGAGCTGCCCCCGCCCGATTCGCCCGAGCAGCGCTCGTTCCTCGAGTCCGCTCGGCCGTGGCTCGATGACTACGCCGCGTTCGAGGTGCTCTCGCGCCTGCACGGCGGTGTGTCCTGGTGGACGTGGCCGCCCGCGCACCGCGATCGCGATGCGCGGGCGCTCGATGCGGTGAGGGTCGAGCAGGCCGAGCGGATCCGCGCGATCGAGGCCGAGCAGTTCGCGTTCGCCTGGCAGTGGCGGCGCCTGCGCGACCATGCGCGCTCGCGCGGCGTGCGGCTCTTCGGAGACCTGCCGTTTTACGTGGCGCCGGACTCGGCGGAGACGTGGGCGCACCGCGAGCAGTTCCAGCTCGATGCGATCGGCCGGCCGCGCGCCGTGGCCGGCGTGCCCCCCGATTACTTCTCGAGCTTGGGACAGCTCTGGGGCAATCCGCTTTACGACTGGGACGCGATGCGGCGCGACGGATTCGTCTTCTGGCGCAACCGGCTGCGCCGCCAGCTCGAGCGGGTGGATCTGCTGCGGCTCGATCACTTCCGGGCCCTCGCGGCTCACTGGGCCGTGCCGGCGGGCGCCCCCGATGCGCGCGGCGGGGAGTGGAAGCGCACGCCCGGATGGGCTCTGCTCAGGACCGTTCGCGATGATCTCGGCGATCTGCCGCTCGTCGCCGAGGACCTGGGGGTCATCACGCCCGATGTGGAGGACCTGCGGCGCGCCTTCGCGCTGCCCGGCATGCGGGTGCTGCAGTTCGGCTTCGACGGCTCGGGCGACAATCCTCACCTGCCCCACATGCACGAGCGCAACGCCGTCGTCTACACGGGAACGCACGACAATGACACCACTGCGGGCTGGTACGCGAGCCTCGATGCGCAGACCGCCGGCCGCGTCGACTTCTATCTCGGGCTCGTGCCCGGCCCGCCGCGCGCCCCGGGGACGATGCCGGAGGCGCTGGTGCGGGCGGCGCTTGCCTCCGTCAGCGCGCTCGCGGTCATCCCGATGCAGGACCTGCTGGCGCTCGGCTCGAGCGCGAGGTTCAATACGCCCGCCACGACCCGGGGGAACTGGCTCTGGCGCCTGCCCGCCGGAGCGCTCACGCCGGAGCGCGCCGCGCACTTCCTGCAGCTGAACCGAGTCTACGGCCGAGCGAGATGAGACGACACCGCCCAATCCTCGCGGCGCGCCCGAGCGCCGCACCCGCAGCCGCCGCGGCCGCAGCCGCCGCCCTCGCGCTGCTCGCGGCGTGCGCGCTGATCAAGCCGAAGCTCGAGCCGCCGCGGCTCTCGATCGTGAGCGTCGAGTTCGGGCGGAGCGACCTCTTCGCGCAGCACCTCCTCGTCCGCATGCGCGTCGAGAATCCGAACGACCTCGCCCTGCCCGTCGAGGGCGTGTCGTACACGCTCGACATCGCGGGCGAGCAAGCCGCGCAGGGCTTCTCGAGCGCGAGTTTCACCGTCCCGGCGCTCGGCGAGGCGCAGTTCGACATGAACGTGACCGCGAACCTCGCCGGCACGCTCCTGCGCCTGTTCGCCCACGGCGTGCCGTCCGGCGAGATCGACTACCACATCGTCGGCAAGGTGCGCCTCGCGCGCGGCTTGCTGCGCTCGGTCCCCTTCGAGCAGCGCGGCAAGCTCACCCTGCGATAGCGGCTCGGCCAGTCAGGCGCGGCCCGCCGGCGGGAGCCGCGCGAGCCGCTCGTAGAGCTCGACGTAGCGGGTCCCCTGCCGCATCCACGAGAAGTCCTGCGTCATGCCGTTGCGCACGATGCGCGTCCAGTGGGACGGATCCGCGTACAGGTCGAGCGCCGCGCCGAGCGCGCTTTGCAGGGCCTCGGGCGTGTAGGGCTTGAACAGCACCCCGGTGCCGGCTCCGCTCGAGGGATCGTAGCGCTGCACGGAATCGGCGAGCCCGCCGGTCTCGCGGACGACCGGGACCGTGCCGTACCGAAGGCTGTACATCTGATTGAGCCCGCACGGCTCGTAGCGCGACGGCATGACGAACAGGTCGCTCGCCGCCTCGATCCAGTGCGCGAGCTCCTCGCTGTAGCCGCGATGAAAGGCGAGGCGCTGCGGAAACGCTCGGTCGAGCGCGCCGAGCGCGCGCTCGTACGGCTCCTCGCCGCTGCCGAGCACCGCGCACGCGACGTCGCGCGAGCCGAGCACGGTCGGCAGGGCGTCGATGAGCAAGTCCACTCCCTTTTGCGCCGCGAGTCGCGTCACGACGCCGGCGAGCACTGTGCGCGGCCCGCACGCGAGGCCCAGGCGGGCGGCGAGCTGTCCCTTGAGGTCGCCCTTCACGGCGAGGCGTCCGGCATCGTAGTGCTGGGGGAGATACCGGTCGACGCGCGGATCCCACTCGTCGTAATCCACGCCGTTCAAGATGCCGACGAGCGAGTCGCCCCGCGCCCTCAAGACCTGCTCGAGGCCCATGCCGTACTCCGGCGTGCGGATCTCGCGCGCGTAGGTCGGGCTCACGGTCGTGACGACGTCGGCGTAGAGGATCCCGTGCTTCAGGGAATTGATGAAGCCGGCCCGCAGGTCGTCCTGGTGCAGGAGGTAGCGGCCCCCGCCGAGCTGCAGGTCGTCCACGGCGGCGGCGCTGAAGACACCCTGATAGCCGACGTTGTGGAGCGTCAGCACCGAGCGCGTCGGCTGAAACAACCGGTCCCAGCCGTAGATCGTCCGCACGAACAGCGGTGCGAACGCGGTGTGCCAGTCGTGGCAGTGCAGGATCTGCGGGCTCCAGCCCAGCCTCTGGCAGCACTCGAGCGCCACTCGCGTGAGCGCGAGAAACCGCACGTGCTCGTCCGGGTCGGCCGTGTAGAGCCTGCCGCGCGCGTACAGCGCGGGGCAGTCGATGAGGTAGACCGGCGCCTGCGATCCCGGGAGGCGGGCCTCGACCACGGAATACCGGTAGCGATGCGGTCCCAACTCGAGCGGAACGTCGTGCAGGGCGTCGACGGCCGTCGTCGCAACGGAGTCGAGATCGATGCTCGAGTAAAGCGGCAGGAACGCGCGGATGTCATGGCCCGCGCCGTGAAGGTAACGGATGAGGGCGCCGGTCACGTCGGCGAGCCCGCCCGTCTTGGCGAGCGGGGCGATCTCGGAGGCGACGAAGCAGATCGTGAGCGGCATCGGTGGGCTTCAGCGTCGGTTCACTCGCAGGCGGCGCGATGACAGCCGCGGCGCCGGCGCAAAGGCGCGCAGTCTACCGCGTGGACGGTCACCGCCGGCACGGTAGACTGTGATCGGGAGCTCGAACCTGCCGTGATCCGCCGTGTCGTGATCGGACTGATGGTCATCGCGCTGATCGTCTCATCGGCGGGCATCGGCGTGCTCGTCGCCAACTGGCGCACCGGCTATGACTTGCTTGAGGCCCATCGCTAGGCGGCGACGAGCTCGTCGCGAAGGCGCGGTCCGCTTTGTATGTTGCGATGCAATATACCCGCCGGGCCGGCCCGAAGGTGTCAACCAGATGAATGCGGGAATAACCCGCTGATTGTCAAAGACTTGGGGGCTCATCGGCCGGTCCGACCCCCCCGTCCGGGGTACACTATTCTCGTTCCCCCGGCCTCCCGCACCGCTCGGCGCGGGCACCGTGGACCGCCTCCTCGAGTCCCTTAGAACAGGCGAGCCTCCCGGGGCCCGCGGAACGATCGGTAGTGACGGAGCCATGTCAGCGTCGCCTTACAAGCAGCTCGAGCAGGAGTTCAAGCGCCTTCACGCCTTTCGCGGAGCGCTCTCCCTCCTGCGCTGGGATGCGGCCGTGATGATGCCGCGCGGGAGCGCCGACATCCGCGGCGAGCAGCTCGCCGCGCTCGAGACGGAGTATCACGCCCTGCTCACCGCTCCGCGCGTGACGCGGCTGCTCGACCGCGCGCAGGCGAACGCACAGGGCCTCATCGATTGGCAAGTCGCGAACCTCCACGAGATGCGCCGCCAGCGCGACCATGCGATCGCGACGCCGGTCGCGCTCATCTCGCAGCTCGCGCGCGCCACCTCCCGCGCCGAGGTGCAGTGGCTCGAGGCGCGCCAGCAGGGCCGTTTCGAGCTGTTCGCCCCGCACCTCGAGGAGGTGGTGAGCCTGGTGCGCGACAAGGCGGCGCTGCTCGGTCAGGCCCTGAACCTCGGGCCCTACGATGCGCTCGTCGATGAGTTCAGCCCCGGCATCTCGACGACCGACATCGAGTCGGTGTTCAAGGCGCTCTCGCGGCGCCTGCCCTCGCTCATCCGGGAGGTGACCGGCCTTCAGGACGCGCGGCCCTTCAAGCCCGTCACCGGCAAGTTCGCCCCGGGCAAGCAGCGCGCGCTCGTCGTCGAGATCATGAAGGCCATCGGCTTTCCCTTCGATCGAGGCCGGCTCGATGAGAGCGAGCACCCGTTCACCGAGGGGGTTCCGGGCGATATCCGCGTCACCACGCGCTTCGACGGCTCGGACCCGTTCTCCGGGCTCCTCGGCGCGCTGCACGAGACGGGCCACGCCATGTACGACATCGGCCTGCCGCAGGAGTGGCGCGACCAGCCCGTCGGCCGCGACCGCGGCATGGCGCTCGAGGAGAGCCAGTCGCTCCTGCTCGAGATGCTGGTCTGCCGCAGCCGGTCCTTCGTCACGTACCTCTGTCCGCTCCTCGCCAAGCACTTCGGCGTCGCGGGTCCCGAGTGGGAAGCGGAGAACGTGTACGATCATCTGACGCGCGTGCGGCGCAGCCTGATCCGGGTCGACGCCGATGAGCTCACGTATCCGCTCCACATCCTGCTCCGGTACGAGCTCGAGAAGAAGCTGCTGAACGGCGATCTCGCCGTGCGCGATCTGCCCGAGGCCTGGAACAGCGGCATGGAGCAGCGGCTCGGCATCCGCCCCGCGAACGACGCGGAGGGCTGCCTGCAGGACATCCACTGGGCCGTCGGCTCCTTCGGGTACTTCCCCTCGTACGCGCTCGGCGCCGTCATCGCCGTGCAGCTCTACGACAGCCTGCGCGCCGAGGTGGCCGGCCTCGACGAGCAGATCGCCCGCGGCGAGTTCGCGGGCCTCATCGGCTGGCTGCGCAAGCACGTGCACGGCGTGGGCGCCAAGGTCTCGGCGCACGAGCTGCTGAAGGCCGCGACGGGCAAGTCGCTCTCCGCGGCGCCCTTCGTGCGCTACCTGGAGGGCAAGTACCTCGAGGGCGCCGCCGCAAGCATCGCCGCCGCGTAGGGCGCCTCGAGCATGGCCGGGCAGCCCCTGCGCGCCGCGAGCTCGCGGACCCTCAAGCGCTTGCAGGCGCGCCTGCGCAGCCTCGCCGGGCAGGCGATCCACGATTACGCCATGATCGCGGGCGGCGACCGGGTGATGGTCTGCCTCTCGGGCGGCAAGGACTCCTACACCCTGCTCGACATCCTGCTGTCGCTGCAGCGTGGGGCGCCGGTCGAGTTCAGCCTCATCGCCGTCAACCTCGATCAGAAGCAGCCGGGGTTCCCCGGGCACGTGCTGCCCGAGTACCTCGCATCGCTCGGGGTGGCCTATCACATCATCGAGCAGGACACCTACGGCGTCGTCAAGCGGGTGATTCCGCAGGGCAAGACGCTGTGCGGGCTGTGCTCGCGCCTGCGGCGCGGGGCGCTCTACCGGTTCGCGGCCGAGCACGGCATCACCAAGATCGCTCTCGGCCACCACCGCGACGACATCGTCGAGACGCTCTTTCTCAACCTGTTCTTCGGCGGTCGCCTGAAGGCCATGGCGCCGAAGCTGCTCTCCGAGGACGGGCGCCACATCGTCATTCGTCCGCTTGCCTACGTGAGCGAGCGCGAGATCGCGCGCTACGCGCGCGGCCGCGCCTTTCCGCTCATTCCCTGCCGCCTCTGCGGCTCCCAGCCGAACCTGCAGCGCGCCGCGGTGAAGCGGATGCTTCGAGCCTGGGAGCTCGAGCATCCCGGGCGCACCGAGAGCATCTTCTCGGCCCTGCGCCACCTCGAGCCCGAGCACCTCGCCGACCCTCGCCTGCACGACTTCGCCGGGCTCGACGCGCGCCGTCTCGGGCGAGCGGCCGCGCGCGTCCTGCCGATGACGGAGGCGGAGGGGCATGGACTCTCGGCCGGTCGCGCCGCCCGCTAACCGCTACTGGGTGCTGCCCGGACGGCTGCTCGCGGGCGAGTATCCGGGCGGCGCCGAGTGGGGCACCGCGCGCGAGCGGATCGGCGAGCTGCTCGCCGCGGGCCTCGACTGCTTCGTCGATCTGACGGCGGAGGAGGAGCTGCCGCCCTACGCGAGCCTCCTCCCCCCGGACATCTCGCACCATCGCCGGCCGATCGGCGATCACGGCGTTCCCGGCGAGCCCGAGCACATGCGCGAGACGCTCGAGGTGATCGAGAGCGCGCTCGCCGCGGGACGCCGCGTATACGTGCACTGCCGCGCCGGCATCGGCCGCACGGGCACCGTCGTCGGCTGCTGGCTCGTCGAGCGCGGCTTGAGCGGGGAGCAGGCGCTCGAGGCGCTCAACCGCGCCTGGCAGCAAAGCCCCCGCGCGCGGACCTGGCCGTCCGTCCCGGAGACGCAGGCCCAGGTCGAGTACGTGCGCGGCTGGATGCCTCGGATCGTCCCGCCGCCCCCGGATCGACTCGTCACGCGGTACTTGGGCGCGCTCGTCGGGCTTGCGGCGGGCGATGCGCTCGCGGTCGCCACCGAGGGCCGCGAGCCCGGGTCCTTCGCTGCGGTCACCGGC
>JASHTK010000169.1 GCA_030040575.1 Gammaproteobacteria bacterium | reverse complement strand
TGCGGGTGCGGCGCGCGCGGTGGCGGACGTCGCCGGCCGTGGCCGTTCGGCCGACGAGGCGCTCGCGCCCTTCGAGCAGACGCCGGACCGAGGCGCGATTCGTGCGGTGGCGCTCGGGAGCCTGCGCTGGTATTTGCGGCTGCTCCCGGCCGTCATCCCCTTGCTCGAGCGGCGCGGCCGCCTCGCCGCCGAGCTGCGCGCGTTGCTCGTCGTCGGCGCGCATCAGGTGGAGTACTCGCGCAATGCCCCTCAGGCGACCGTCGATGCGGCCGTGGACGCCGCACGGATGCTCGGCCAGCCACGGGCGAGCGGCCTGGTCAATGCGGTGCTCCGCCGTTTTGCGGCCGAGCGCGCGGCGCTGCTCGAGCGCGTCGACCAGAGCCTCGCGTGCGCGACGGCGCACCCCGAGTGGCTGGTGAGCGAGCTCCGCGAGGCGTGGCCGCAGGAGGTGGAATCGGTGCTCGCCGGCAACAACGCCCATCCGCCGCTCGTGCTGCGCGTGGACCGCACGCGCGTCACGGTCGAGCGCTACCTCGCCCAACTCGCGGAGGCGGGATGCCCGGGCCGCGCGCTCGGCTGGGCGCCCGACGCCGTCGAGCTCGAGCGTCCCGTGCCGGTCGGCGACATCCCGGGGTTCGCCGAGGGACGCGTCTCGGTGCAGGATGCGGGTGCCCAGCTCGCCGCGCCGCTCCTCGATGTCCGGCCCGGCATGCGCGTCCTCGACGCCTGCGCGGCTCCGGGCGGCAAGACGCTGCACCTGCTCGAGCGGGCGGAGCTCGCCGACCTGCTTGCGATCGACGTCGATGCGGCTCGATTGAAGCGGGTGGAGGACAATCTCCTGCGCGCTCACCGGCGCGCGCGCGTGGCGGTGCTCGATGTCCGCGCGCTCGCCGCCTCGCCCTCCCTCGAGCCCGAGTGGCGTCCCGGGACGCCGCTCTTCGACCGAGTCCTGGTCGATGCCCCCTGCTCCTCGACCGGCGTCATCCGCCGCCATCCTGACATCAAGCTGCTGCGCCGCCGCGAGGACGTCGATTCTTGCGCTGCGGCGCAGCTCGAGATCCTGCGCGCCGCCTTCCGCCTGCTCGCCCCGCGCGGGCGCCTGCTCTACTGCACCTGCTCGGTGCTACCCGCGGAGAACGAGCGCGTCGTGGCCGCCTTGCTCGGCGCCGAGCCCCTCGCGCGGCCGGCGCCCATGCCGCCCGCCGCCGAGCTCGCGCCGGACGCTCGAGACCGTGCGGTCGGCGTCCAGCTGCTGCCGGGCGCGCGAGCGCACACCGACGGGTTCTATTATGCTTGTCTCGAAAAGACAACAGCGGGAAACTGACGGGGGAAGTCGGTTGCGGGGATTCATGACGAGGGCACTGACCATGGCCGCGGCGACGGCGCTTTCGGTGGCGCTCACCGGGCGCATCCGGGCCGATGCCCTGGACGGCGTGCTGCAGGTCGTCTCGGCGTACGTCGAGGTCGATCAGTCCGTGTATCAGTTGCACGCGCGCATCGAGTACCCCATGACGCCGGAGATCGAGGACGCCCTGCGCGACGGCGTCACCCTCTCCTTCGAGCTCGAGGCGCGGGTCACGCGCGACCGGCGCTTCTGGTTCGACCCGATCGTGGCCGATGTGACCCTGCGGCGCGATCTCACCTATCACAGCATCAGCGACCGTTACGTCGTCCGCGACGTGCTGAGCGGCGAGCAGCAGAGCTTCTCGAGGCTCGACGACGCGCTCGCGTTCTTGAGCACGGTGGACGGCTGGCCGGTGCTCGTCGCCTCCGAGCTCGTGCAGGGCGAGCAGTATCACATCAGCGTGCGGGCGGGCATCCGCCGCGGACGGCTGGCCGCGTCCCTGCGCGCCCTGCTGTTCTGGACCAGTGATTGGGACCGGGTGAGCGGGTGGTACATATGGGCGCTCCCGAGCTGAGCACCGCCCGCATCCGCCGGAGCGGCTACGTCGTCGCCCTGCTGTGGGCCGGCGCCGGCGCGGGCGCGCTCCTGCTGCTCGCGAAGAGCGTGCAGAACTCCTCGGAGTTCTCGCGCCTCAATCCCTGGATCCTGCTCCTCAACGTGATCGGGCTGATCGGGCTCACCGTGCTGCTCGCGCGCAAGCTCTGGCAGCTCGTGCGCGACTACCGCAACCACGTGCCGGGCTCGCGGCTCACGGCGCGGACGGTCGCGATCTTCGGCGCGCTCGTGATCGCGCCGCTGCTGATCGTCTATCTGGTCTCGCTCGATTTCCTGAACCGCGGCATCGACAGCTGGTTCCAGGTCGAGGTGAAGAAGGGGCTCAACGACGCCGTCGCGCTCTCGCGCTCCGCGCTCGAGGTGCGCATGCGCGAGTACTCGGTGCGCACCGAGGGGTTCGCCCGCTCGCTCGTCGATCTGTCGGGCGGCGAGGTGCTGAGCCGCCTCGATTACGAGCGGCGCGCGACGGACGCCATCGAGATCGGCCTGTTCGACAGCCACCAGCACCTGCTTGCGCTCTCGAGCGACAGCGAGAAGGTGGACGGGGACATGATCCCGGCGACCCCCTCCGCGGAGGTCGTGCGGCAGGTGAGCCAGGGACGGCCGTACGTGAGCCTCGACCCCGAGGCCGACGGGCAGTACCAGATCCGCGTCGCGGTGCCGGTCTCCGACCTCGTCGCGAGCCCGGACTACCGGTACGTGTTCGCCGTGTACAGCGTGCCGCCGCAGCTCTCGGCCCTGTCCGAGGCGGTGCAGCACGCCTACTCGCAGTACGGCGAGCTCGCCGTGCTGCGCAAGCCGCTCAAGTCGAGCTTCGAGCTGACGCTCACCGTCGTGCTGCTCATCGCGATGGTCGCCGCCATCTATGTCGCCATCTTCTCCGCGCAGCGCCTCACCCGTCCGGTGCAGGACCTGATCGCGGGCACCCGCGCCGTCGGCAAGGGAGACTTCGGGACGCGACTGCCGCTGCCCTCGCGCGATGAGATGGGGTTCCTGGTTCACTCCTTCAACGACATGACCAAGCGGCTGCGCCGCGCGCGCGAGGAGGCCCAGCGCAGCCAGCAGGCGGTCGAGCACGAGCGGGAGCGCCTCGCCATCATCCTCGCGCGCCTGTCGACGGGCGTGCTCGCGGTGGACCGGGAGCTCACCGTCGGCATCGCAAACCAGGCCGCGGGTCTCATTCTCGGCGTCGATCTGTCCGCGGCGACCGGACGGTCGCTGCCGCAGCTCGCGGGCGGCCATCCGCGCTTCAGCCAGTTCGTCGCCGCGCTCGTCGTGCGCTTCGCCGCCGGCCGCGAGGAGTGGCGCGAGCAGATCGACCTCGACGGCGCCCCCGGACATCGCGCGCTCATGTGCGCGTGCACGCCGCTGCCGGGCGACGGCGGGGACCGGGGCTACGTCATCGTGTTCGACGACATCACGGCGCTGCTGCAGGCGCAGCGCGACGCCGCCTGGGGCGAGGTCGCCCGGCGCCTCGCGCACGAGATCAAAAATCCGCTGACGCCCATCCAGCTGTCGGCCGAGCGCATGCGGCGGCGCTTCCTCGCGAGCATGGCCCGCGACGACGCCGAGGTGCTGCAGCGCTCGACCGACACCATCGTGCAGCAGGTCGAGACGATGAAGCAGATGGTGAACGCCTTCAGCGAGTACGCGCGGGCGCCGGCGATGACCGTCGCGCGCTTCAGCCTGAACGAGCTCGTCGCGGAGGTGGCGGACCTCTACCGCTCGCAGGACTCCCGGGTGGAGATCCGCCTCGACCTCGCGACGGAGCTCCCCGCCATCGAGGCCGACCGCGGCCGCGTGCGGCAGATCCTCAACAACCTGCTCGTCAACGCGCTCGAGGCGCTCGAGGCCTGCCAGCCGGCGTGGGTGGAGATCGCGACGCGCTGCGAGCGCATCGCCGGCGCCGAGCACGCCGTCATCACGGTGAGCGACAACGGGCCGGGATTCCAGCGCGAGCTGCTCGCCCGGGTCTTCGACCCGTACGTCACGAGCAAGCCGAAGGGCACGGGGCTCGGGCTCGCAATCGTCAAGAAGATCGTCGAGGAGCACGGCGGGCGCATCGACGCGGACAACCGTCCCGAGGGCGGCGCCCGGGTCCGCGTCGTCCTGCCGCTCAAGGACGGCACTCGATCGGCATCGACCGTCCGCGAGCTGCGGCCTGCGGTGCGAAAGGAGAGACTGGCATGAGCGCGTCCCGCATCCTGGTGGTGGACGACGAGGCGGACATCCGCGGCCTGCTGAAGGAGATCCTCTCGGAGGAAGGCTACGAGGTGGACGTGGCCGCCAATGCGGGTCAGGCGCGCGCCTCGAAGGCGCGGCAGTCGCCCGACCTGGTGCTGCTCGACATCTGGATGCCGGACGTCGATGGCATCACGCTGCTGCGCGAATGGTCGGCCTCGGCGACCGACGGCTGTCCGGTCGTCATGATGTCGGGACACGGGACGGTCGAGACGGCGGTCGAGGCGACGCGGCTCGGCGCCTTCGACTTCGTCGAGAAGCCGCTGTCGCTCGCGAAGCTCTTGAGGACGGTCGAGCGCGCGCTCGATTCCGGCAGACGCCGCCGCCAGCCCTCGAGGCCCCTGCCGCCGCAGCTGCTCGTGCCCGCCGGCAAGAGCAAGCTCATGCAGCAGCTGCGCGCGGAGCTGCAGCAGATCGCCTCGAACCCCTCGGCGGCGCTGCTGATCGGCGAGCCGGGGTCGGGACGGGAGGCCTTCGCGCGCTATCTGCATGGCGAGAGCCCGCGGGCGGGCGCGCCGTTCGTCGCGCTGATCGCGAGCAGCCTGCGCGAGACGGACGCGGAGGAGCAGCTGCTCGGCCGCGGCGAGAGCGCCGGCCTGCTCGAGCAGGCGGGCGGCGGCACGCTGTACATCCACGACATCGAGGACCTGCCGCGCGAGGCCCAGCGGCTGCTGCTCGGCGTGCTCGAGTCCGGCAAGTTCACGCGGCTCGGCAGCTTGCAGCCGCGGCCGTTCGAGGGCCGCGTCGTCTCCTCGGCGCAGCCCGGCGTCGAGTCGCGCGCGGGCGCCACGCCGGAGGGGCTGCGGCGCGACTTGCTCGCACGGCTCAACACCCTCATCGTGCGGGTGCCGCCGCTGCGCGAGTACGCGGAGGACGTGCCCGAGCTGCTGCGCCACCACGTCGATCGCGCGGTCGATGTCGAGGGCTTGCCGTTTCGGCGCTTCAGCGTCGCCGCCCAGAACCGCCTGCGGAACTACCCCTGGCCGGACAACGTGCGGGAGCTGAAGAATCTCGTGCAGCGGCTCCTCATCCAGGGCGGCCCCGAGGAGATCCGCCTCGAGGAGATCGAGCGGGAGCTCGCGACGCAGTCCTCCCCGGGCGAGCCGCTCGTCAAGCAGGACTTGCTCGCGCTGCCCCTGCGCGAGGCGCGCGAGCAGTTCGAGCGCGCCTACCTGCAGCAGCAGCTGCTGCTCTGCAACGGCAAGGTCGGCCAGCTCGCCAAGCGCGTCGGCATGGAGCGCACGCACCTGTACCGCAAGCTCCGCTCGCTCGGCGTGGACTTCCGCGCGACGGGCGAGGACTGACTCCGACCGGCTCTCCGCCGTCGCGCTCCGCCGCCTAAAGACTCGCCGGCATGATCAGACGGGCCTCGTCGAATTCGAGACAGTTGACGTAAGGGGCGACGGGGTGACAGACCATCTGAGTGTGCGGATACGGACGCAGCAGCTCCCTCGCTGCCGGAACGCCGGATGAGAGCCAGGTCTCGTAGTCCTTGCGGTGCAGGATTGCAGGCATCCGGCCGGTGGTGTTCTCGATCTCAGCCAACAACGGGTTGCCATCCACCGCGATCAGCGCGCAGCTCTCGATCACTTCACCCTCATCGGTCTCTGCCCGGTCCCAGAGCGCCGCAATGCCAAAGACCGGCCGATTCACCACACGGACGTAGTAAGGCTGACGATGTCTGCCAGCAGTGCGTTGCCACAGATAGAAGCCCGCGAGCGGCACGATGCCACGCTGCCCGTGGAGCCACGCTCTGCGTGAGTCTTGAGAGGATTGCAGGGCATCGCTGCGAACGACGCCGCACGGAGAGCAGTTGACGGCGCCTTGTGCGGATGACTGCGTGAGGCCCCATCGCATCATCACGCCCTCGGACTCGCGCTGGTGCATTCGAGCGACCGGAATGCTCTGCGCTATCGCGACATTGAAGCGCGTCGAGAACTGCCACCAGGGGTGCGCGACCGAAAGCTCGCCGTCCACCTCCCGCCGGCTCGGAATCACCAGTCGCTCGGTCATTCGTCCGAGCGTACCGTGGGTCAATCGACAAGCAAACCTGTCCGCGCGGTGCGACAGCGCGCCAGGGCAGGTCGGACGTTGAGCTCGAAGTCATCCGCCGGCCTCGGACGGGCTCCGCGGGGACGGTTCGCTCGAGAGGCCTCGATGCAGGCGGCGCACGATTCCCTTGTGGCCGTCGACCTCGAGCAGGTCACCGTTCCTCACCCTCTGCAGAATCCCCGGTAGGTTCACGACCGCCGGAATGCCGAGCTCGCGGGCGACGATCGCCCCGTGGGAGAGATAGCCGCCCGTCTCCATGACCAGCGCGCCGGCTCTGAGAAACAGCGGCGTCCAAGCGGGGTCGGTGGCGGGAACGACCAGTATTCCCCCGGCTTGCATCGCGAACGCCTCGGTCGGACGACGGGCGACATACGCCACACCGCGCGCGTAGCCGCTTCCGGCCACGGTGCCGCGCCAAACGCCGTCCGAAGTCGCGTGCGCGCCGGCTATCACGGTCACCGCATCACCATGCTCGATGATCACGTCGGGCTCGATTTCTTGAGCCCAGCGCTCGAGTTGCTGCCGGCGCCACGAGGAACGCCTGGCGGCGCAGGCCGGAGACAAGCGGCCTTCTGCGACGGCGAGCACTTCCCGCAGCGTCAGATGGAAGATGTCCTCGGGACGCTCCAACGGACGCTCCGATTCCGGCTCCGAGCCGGCCCAGCGCCGCCCGAGAGCCAGGATGTCGCGCCGCATCGCCTCGAGGTACGCCACGAGGGCGCTGCGGCCCGCTTCGCGAAGATTGCGCTCGATGACCGAGAAGCGGATCAGCGGCCCCATGAGGGGCCGCAGCCAGATCGGCAGGGCGGAGCCGAGCCGCCGGCGAGCCTGCCGGGCGGACTCCTGCTGGCGCCCGCGCAGCTGCGCGGGATCGCAGCCGATGAGGGCGAGCACGCTGTCGAGGAG
>JASHTK010000168.1 GCA_030040575.1 Gammaproteobacteria bacterium | reverse complement strand
GCCCGAGGCGCGGCGCAGAGCGAGGGCGCCGTCGCGAGCGGCGCCGCGGTGGGCGCGGGCGCGAGCGTGCCGGCGGAGGCTCCGACCGTCGAGGTGCGAACCGACCTGCTCAACGTAGGGATCAGCCTGCAGGGCGGCACCGTGGTGTCGGCCGAGCTTCTGAAGTACCCGCAGGTCAAAGGCGAGCCGCAGCTCGTGCAGCTCGAGAACCGCGCGAGCCCCGAGACGCTCTATGTGCTCGAGTCCGGGCTCACGGGCCCCGACTCCGAGGCCCGCCCGACGCACCTCGCCTCCTTCACGAGCGCGCAGCGCGCCTACGCGCTCGCGAGCGGCCGCGACGAGCTCAGCGTGCCGCTCACCTGGACCGACGGACACGGCGTCACCGTGACCAAGACCTTCCTCTTCCACCGCGGCCGGTACCAGATCGACCTCAAGCAGACGGTCGAGAATCGCACGAGCTCTCCGTGGCAGGCGGCGCCCTATGCACAGATCCTGCGCTACGACCAGCCGACGCACAGCTCGATGTTCGTCTACAACGTGGACCGCTACTCCTTCCACGGACCCGCGCTCTACGACGGCGAGAAGTACCGGACGCTGAAGACCACCGATCCGGACAACCAGCACCTCGTGCTCGATGCGACGAACGGCTGGCTCGCCGCACCGCAGCACGATTTCGTGTCCGCCGTGATCCCGCCGGCGGACGCCCCCTACCGCTACACGCTCAACATCGAGGGCAACGAGTACGCGCTCGCCACCGCGGGCCCGATGCAGGCCGTGAGCCCGGGCGCCACGGCGAGCTTTGACTTCCGGCTCTTCGTCGGGCCGATGCTGCAGTCGCAGCTCGAGGCGACCGCGCCGAACTTCGATCGCGTCGCGAACTACGGCAAGCTCACCTTGCTCGCGAAGCCGCTCTTCTGGCTGCTCTCCAAGGTGCACGCGCTGCTCCACAACTGGGGGCTCGCGATCATCATCGTCACCTTCCTGCTGAAGCTGCTCCTCTATCCGCTCTCCGAGACGAGCTACCGCTCGATGGCCCGCCTGCGAGCGCTCGCGCCGCGCATCAAGGCGCTCCAGGAGACCTACAAGGACGACAAGGAGAAGGCGAGCCGCGCGATGGTGGAGCTCTACAAGCGGGAGAACGTCAATCCGCTCGCGGCCGGGTGCCTGCCGATGCTGGTGCAGGTGCCGATATTCTTCGCGTACTACTACGTGCTCCTCGGCAGCGTCGAGATGCGCCAGGCGCCCTTCTACGGATGGATCCAGGACCTCTCCTCGCGCGATCCGTATTACATCCTGCCCGCGATCATGGCCGTCGCGATGTTCGTGCAGTACAAGCTGACTCCCACCTCGCCCGACCCGACGCAGGCGCGGATGATGATGGTCATGCCGATCGCCATGTCGGCCATGTTCGCGCTGTTCCCCGCGGGCCTGGTGCTTTACTACCTGACCAACACCGTGCTCAGCATCGCGCAGCAGTGGAGCATCACCCGGCGCATGGAGGCCGCTGCGCGCCGCAAGAAGACCTGAGGCGAGCGGGCCCGCGCGCTGCGGGGCGGCTCGCGCGGCCCCGCGGATCGGGTTGCGGGCCGTCCGGGTAGAATCGCGGGCGGCATGACTCGCGCCGACACGATCGTGGCCGCGGCAACCCCTCCGGGGCGCGGGGGCATCGGCATCGTGCGCCTCTCAGGACCTGAGGCGCCGCAGATCGCGACGGCGATCGCGGGCGAGCTGCCGCCGCCGCGCCGCGCGACGCTCGCCCGCTTCCTCGGCGCCGACCAACAGCCCATCGACGCGGGCTTCGTCCTCAACTTCCCTGCACCCGGCTCGTACACCGGCGAGCACGTGGTCGAGCTGCACGGGCACGGCGGACCCGTCGTGATCGAGTCCCTCGTGGCGCGCGCCGTCGAGCTCGGCGCGCGGCGGGCGCTGCCCGGGGAGTTCACGCAGCGCGCGTTCCTTCACGACAAGGTCGATCTCGCGCAGGCCGAGGCCATCGCCGACCTGATCGACGCCGGCTCGCGCGAGGCGGCGCGCGCCGCGATGCGCTCGCTGCAGGGCGAGTTCTCCTCGATGCTGCACGCGCTCACCGAGGCCGTCGTGGACTTGAGAACCCACGTCGAGGCGGCGATCGACTTTCCGGAGGAGGAGGTCGACGTCCTCGCGGACCCGGAGGTCGCGCGGCGGCTCGATGCGGTTCGCGACCAGTTCGAGGCGATCGGAGAGAGCGCTCGCCAGGGCCGGCTGCTGCGCGAGGGCATGACCGTCGTGATCGCCGGACGGCCGAACGCCGGCAAGTCGAGCCTCTTGAATCGTCTCGCCGGCTACGATGCGGCGATCGTGACGCCGGTCGCGGGGACCACGCGCGACGTGCTGCGCGAGCGGATCCACATCGACGGTATGCCGCTCCACGTGCTCGACACGGCGGGCCTGCGCGAGGCGAGCGATGTGATCGAGGAGGAGGGGATCCGCCGCGCCGAGGTGGAGATGAGCCGCGCCGACCGGGTGCTGTTCGTCGTCGACACGGTCGCGGACCCGACCGCGGCCGCGTACCGGGACGAGCGCAGCCGCCTGCCGCGGGACGTGCCGGTCACGCTCGTCTTCAACAAGTGCGATCTCGCGGGCGGCCTGCCGCTCGCCGACACCCTGTCCGGGCCCCCGCGCATCATGCTCTCCGCGCTCACCGGCCAGGGTGTCGAGACGCTCCGCGCGCACCTGAAGTCCTGCATGGGGTATCACACGCTCGAGGCCGGCACGGTCTCCGCGCGGCAGCGCCACCTCGAGGGGCTCGGGCGCGCCCGGCAGCACGTGGACGCCGCCGCGCGCGAGCTCGCGGAGAGGCGGGCGGGCGAGCTCGTCGCCGAGGAGCTGCGCGAGGCGCAACGGGCCCTGAGCGAGATCACCGGGGAGTTCACGAGCGAGGATCTGCTCGGGAGGATCTTCGCGAGCTTCTGCGTGGGCAAGTGAGGCGGGCCGCAAAGGTCCGTCGGGCGATAGGCGGTAGGCG
>JASHTK010000167.1 GCA_030040575.1 Gammaproteobacteria bacterium | reverse complement strand
CATTCGCCGGCCGGGCGCCGCGGCGCTCGACCTCGCCTACGTCGCCGCGGGCCGGGTCGATGCGTTCTGGGAGATCGGGCTGCAGCCCTGGGACACCGCGGCCGGCACGCTGCTCATCCAGGAGGCGGGCGGGCGGATCGGCACCCTGGTCGGGGGCGAGTACCGCCTCGATCGGGTCGAGCTGCCGGGCGGGCCGGTCCATCCAGGCGCTGAGCTCCGCATCGAGATTCGCGTGCGAGTCGCACACGGCCCGCACCACCTCGGTGAAGTAGTCGCGGTCGGCGCGACCCATGTCCTCGGCGCCGGCGAACTCCGCGATCAGGTCCTGCCACGGCCCCTGATTGAGCTGCCAGCGGTAGAGCGCCTGCAGCGCGAGCTTGCGCGCGACGGAGCGCGCGCCGGAGGTCGAGCAGCGGGCGCCCGGCGAGTCGCCGGCACCCGACGCAGAGCCGTTAGCGGCGTGGCGCGCCATGTGGGCGGAGGCTCTCGCCGGTCGGTGGATCGCTCATCCGATCGCCCCTGCGGCGCCTGCTCGGGCGAGCTCGGCGAGGAGCCCCGCCATCTCGAGGGCGGCACGCATCGCCTCCGCTCCCTTGTTGGCGCCGGTCGTTGCCGCGCGCTCGAGCGCCTGCTCGGCCGTGTCGACGGTCAACACTCCGAAGGCGACGGGCACCCCGGTCTCGAGGCTCGCGATCTGCAGCCCGCGCGCGCACGCGCCGGCGACGTACTCGAAATGCGGCGTGTCCCCGCGGATCACGCAGCCAAGCGCGACGAGCGCGTCGTAGCGGCGGCTCGCGCCGAGCCGGCGTACGGCGACCGGCAGCTCGAAGGCGCCCGGAACGCGCGCGACGAGCAAGTCCTCCGCGGCGCCGCCGCGCTCCCGCCACGCCTCGATGGCGCCCTTCAGCAGGCTTGCGACGATGAAGTCGTTGAATCGCGCCGCGACGATCGCGACGCGCCGGCCGCGGGCGCCGGGGTCGCCCTCGATGACGCGGATCTCGCCCAAATCCTCATACCTCATCGACGTACGACTCGATCTCCAGACCGAACGCGGAGATGCCGTGCAGCTGCTTCGGCGCCGACAGCACGCGCATCCGGCGCACGCCGAGATCCTTGAGGATCTGCGCCCCGATGCCGTAGGTCCTCACGACCGTGCGGTCTGCCGAGGCCCCGACGGCCCCGACGGCCCCGGTGGAGGCGGTGACTCCGGCGGACGTGCCGACCCCGGCGGCGGCGCTCGCTACCGCAGGCCCCGATGCCCCTGCCGCGGGTGGCGTCGGCGCGCGCAGGGTCTCGAGGACGTCGATGGGCGATTGCCGCTCTCGCAGCAGCACCACGACGCCGTTCTGCGCCCGCGCGATGCGCTCCAGGGCCGCTCGCAGAGTCCACGCGCGCGGATCCCCGCGCACGCCGAGCACGTCGCGCAGCGTGTCCGCGACGTGCACACGCACGAGCGGCGCGCCGGGGCCGTCGAGACGCCCGCGCGCGAGCGCGACGTGCACGAAGCCCTCGACTCGGTCCCGGTAAGCGTACAGGCGAAACTCCCCGAGATCGGTCTGCACCGGTTGATCGGCGATGCGCTCGACCGAGCGCTCGGTGCGCAGGCGGTGGCGAATGAGATCGGCGATCGTGCCGATCTTCAGATGATGCTCGCGAGCGAAGGCCTCGACCTGCGGGCGGCGCGCCATGGTGCCGTCGTCGTTCATGAGCTCGCAGAGCACGCCGACCGGCGCGAGCCCGGCGAGGGTGCACAGATCGACCGCCGCCTCGGTGTGCCCGGCCCGGATGAGCACCCCGCCGCGGCGCGGACGCAGGGGAAAGACGTGGCCCGGCCGCGCGAAGTCCGCCGCCGCGGTCCGGGGATTCGCGAGCGCCCGGATGGTCGCGGCGCGATCCGCGGCGGAGACGCCGGTCGTGGTGCCGTGGCGATAGTCCACCGAGACGGTGAAGGCCGTGCGATGGCTCTCGCTGTTCATCGACACCATCTGCGGGAGCTCGAGCCGCACGAGCCGCTCCTCCTCCATCGGCACACAGATGATGCCGCTCGTGTGGCGGATCATGAAGGCGAGAGCCTCGGGCATTGCGTGCTCCGCGGCCATGACGAGGTCGCCCTCGTTCTCGCGATCCTCGTCGTCGAGAATGACGACCATGCGGCCGGCCGCCAGGTCGGCCGCGAGCTCCTCGATGCCGCTCGGCGCCGACTGCCGCGTCTCCTCGGCCGGCATCCTCGGCGCATCGACCGGCGTCCTCGGCGCGTCGGCCGCGGTCCGCGGCTCCTCGGCGGCAGACCGGGGCGGGAGGGAGATGATTTTGGACATAGCGTGCCTTCGGGCTCGACCGCCTCCAGCAGATCGCTTCAATGTTACCCGGACGGAGGGGGGCTGTCCCGCGAGGTCGGATCCCGCGCTCTCAGCGGCCCGCGGCGGACAGGAGCCGCTCGACGTACCTCGCGATCGGATCGACTTCCAGGTTGACGCGCGCCCCCGCGGTCAGAGCCCCGAGTGTCGTGACGGCCTGCGTGTACGGGATCAGGTTGACGCCGAACGTTGCCCCTTGCACCTCGTTGATCGTGAGGCTCACGCCGTCCACGGCAACCGATCCCTTGCGCGCGAGGTAGCGTGCGAGCGGCTCGGGGACCTCGATCGTGAGCCGCAAAGAGCGCGCATCCCCCGCCCGCGCGGTGACGCGAGCGATGCCGTCCACGTGGCCGGACACGAGGTGGCCGCCGAGCGGATCGCCGGCGCGCAGCGCCGGCTCGAGGTTCACGGCGGATCCCGGACGCAGCTCCCCGAGCGTCGTGAGCGAGAGCGTCTCGCGCGAGAGGTCCGCCTCGACGGTCCTTCCATGCACGGCAGCTGCGGTGACGCAGCAGCCCTGAACGCACAGGCTGTCGCCGACGGCGATGCGGCCGAGGTCGAGGCGCTCGACGGCGACCGTGAGACGCATGTCGCCGGCGCGCGGCTCGAGCGAGTGAACGCGCCCGATGTCCTGAACGATGCCCGTGAACATGGGATGCCTACCGCAGTCGAATCCGCAGGTCCGCCCCGATCGGCTGCACCTCGATGATCTCGAGCCGCGGCGCGCACTGCAGGTCGCCGAGCGCCGGCAGCTCGGCGAGCGGCCGCGCCTGCGGCCCGAGCAGCACCGGGGCGAGGTAGAGCAGCAGCTCGTCCACGAGTCCGGCGCGCAGCAGCTCGCCGGCAAGGGTCGCGCCCGCCTCAACGTGCAGCTCGTTGATCTGCGCCTCCCCGAGGCGCGCGAGCACACGCTCGAGGTCCGGGCGGTCGCCGCCGTCAACCCGCTCGACCCGGGCGCCGCGCGCTTCGAGCGTGTTGCGGCGGGCGGCATCGCTCGACCGCGTGAAGATCCACACCTCGCCTGCGCCCTCGAAGAGCCGCGCATGCGGCGGAGTCCGCAAAGCGCTGTCAAGCACCACGCGCGCGGGCTGCCGCACCCTCGCCGTGCCGCTCGTGCCGCTCGCTGCCGCGCCCGCCGCCTCGGTCCGCACATCGAGCCGCGGATCGTCGGCGAGGACCGTGCCGATGCCGGTCATCAGGGCGGAGGCACGCGCGCGCCAGCGCTGCACGTCGCGGCGCGCGTCATCGCCCGTGATCCACCGGCTCGCGCCGCTCGCGAGCGCCGTGCGGCCATCGAGGCTCGCGGCGAGCTTCACGCGCACCCACGGCCGCCCGACCGTCAGGCGCCGGATGAACCCGGCGTTGAGGTCGGCCGCCTCGCGCTCCAGGAGTCCACACTCCACGCGGATGCCCGCGCGGCGCAGCCGCTCCGCCCCGCGGCCGCTCACCCTCGGATCGGGGTCCTGCATCGCAAAGACGACGCGGCCGATGCGCGCCGCGATCAGAGCATCCGCGCACGGGGGCGTGCGCCCGTGATGGCTGCACGGCTCCAGGGTGACGTACGCGGTGGCGCCGGCCGCCGCGGCCCCCGCGGCGCGCAGCGCCGCGACCTCCGCGTGCGCCTCGCCTGCCCACTCGTGCCAACCCTCGCCGACGGTGCGGTCCCCTTGCAGGATCACGCAGCCGACCAGCGGGTTCGGATGCGTGGTATCGAGGCCGCGTGCGGCGAGCTGCAGCGCGCGGCGCATCGCGCGCCGGTCGCGCTCCGCGAGGAGATCCTCCGTGGC
>JASHTK010000166.1 GCA_030040575.1 Gammaproteobacteria bacterium | reverse complement strand
AGTGTCCTCGAGTCCTGGCCCCTGTTCAGAGCGTGATGGTGCGCGGGCCGGGCGCGCGCGGGGCGCGCGCGAGCCGCAGGAAATCGCGCGAACGCATCGCTTTGAGCGTCCCGATGCCGAATTCTTTGTGGGATAATCCGCGCAACGAATCGCGAGGGCTTCGCAGCATGGATGATCACCGCAAGAAGGCGCTGAGCGCCGCGCTCGGACAGATCGAGAAGCAGTTCGGCAAGGGCTCCGTCATGCGTCTCGGCGACGCTCCCGCCGCGTGGGACGTGGAGACGGTCTCGACCGGCTCGCTCGGGCTCGACATTGCGCTCGGCATCGGCGGATTGCCTCGGGGGCGCATCGTCGAGATCTTCGGTCCGGAGGCCTCGGGCAAGACGACTCTCACGCTGCAGGTCGTCGCCGAGGTCCAGCGCAGCGGTGGCACCGCGGCCTTCGTCGACGCCGAGCACGCGCTCGATCCGCACTACGCGGATAAGCTCGGCGTCAACGTCGGCGAGCTGCTCGTCTCCCAGCCGGACACGGGCGAGCAGGCGCTCGAGATCACCGACATGCTGGTGCGCTCCGGCGCCGTCGATCTGGTCGTCATCGACTCGGTCGCCGCCTTGACGCCGAAGGCGGAGATCGAAGGGGAGATGGGCGAGATGCAGGTCGGGCTGCAGGCGCGCCTGATGTCGCAGGCGCTGCGCAAGCTCACGGGCAACATCAAGCGCTCGAACACCATCGTCATCTTCATCAATCAGATCCGCATGAAGATCGGCGTCATGTTCGGCAATCCGGAGACGACGACGGGCGGCAACGCGCTCAAGTTCTACTCCTCCGTGCGGCTCGACATCCGCCGCATCGGGGCCTTGAAGAACGGCGAGGAAGTCGTCGGCAACATGACGCGGGTGAAGGTCGTGAAGAACAAGGTCGCCCCGCCGTTCCGGGAAGCGGAGTTCGAGATCATGTACGGCCAGGGCATCTCGCGGGAGGGCGAGATCGTCGAGCTCGGCAGCCAGCAGAGCCTCATCGAGAAGTCGGGCGCCTGGTACAGCTACAAGGGCGAGCGCATCGGCCAGGGCAAGGACAACGCGCGGCTGTACCTGCAGCAGCACAAGGAGATCGCGCGGGAGATCGAGGAGCAGCTGCGAGCCCGGCTGCTGCCGGTCCGCCAGCCGCGCAACGGTGATCAGGCGAACACGGCCTGAGGAGCGGACGGCCACCGCGGCCGTCGCGGATCGGGCCACGGGCGATTCCCGCGCGGTGCGCACCGCGGCCGTCAAGCTGCTCGCGGGTCGCGACTTCGCGAGCGCCGCGCTGCGCGAGCGGCTGGTGCGGCAAGGCTTCGAGCCGGGGCTCGTCGCCGCGGCCCTCGCCGAGCTCGCCGCGGAGCGCGCCATCGACGATGCGCGCTACGCGCGCCACTTCGTCGCCCATCATGCCGACCGCGGCCAGGGTCCGGCGCGGATCACGGCCGACCTCGCCGCGCGCGGCGTTCGCCGCGAGCTGATCGATGCCGCGCTCGAGGAAGGTCCAGACTGGAGTGCCTTGGCCCGGCAGGTCCGAGTGCGCAGGTTCGGGCGGGACCCGCCCGGGTCCTGGGCCGAGCGAGCCCGCCAAGCGCGCTTTTTGCAGTATCGGGGGTTTTCATCGGATCATATCCGCTCAGCCCTCGGCCCCGACACCCCGGACGAATGACCTTGAGCTCATCGCCTCCGACGAGCGCCGCGCAGATCCGCCGCGCGTTCCTCGAGTTCTTCCGCGCGCGCGGGCACACGGTGGTGCCCTCGAGCTCTCTGGTGCCCGCGAACGATCCGACGCTGCTCTTCACCAACGCCGGGATGGTGCAGTTCAAGGACGTGTTCCTCGGCAAGGAGCGGCGCGACTACTCGCGCGCCGCCTCGAGCCAGCGCTGCGTCCGGGCGGGCGGCAAGCACAACGACCTCGAGAACGTCGGCTACACCGACCGGCACCACACCTTCTTCGAGATGCTCGGCAACTTCTCCTTCGGCGATTACTTCAAGCGCGAGGCGATCGCGTTCGCGTGGGAGTTCATCACGAGCCCGCGACATTTGGGCCTCTCGCCGGATCGCCTGCGCGTCACGGTGCATCGGACGGACGAGGACGCGCGTCGGCTCTGGGGCGAGCTCACGGGGCTGCCGCCCGAGCGCATCTACGGACTCGGCGACCGGGACAATTTCTGGCAAATGGCCGAGACCGGTCCCTGCGGCTACAACTCCGAGATCTACGTCGATCTCGACTGGACGCCGGGGTCGCCCCCGGCCTCCGTGCCGCAACCGGAGTTCGAGCGGCTGGCCGAGGAGGGCCGGTTCGTCGAGATCTGGAATCTCGTCTTCATGCAATTCGATCGCGCATCCGACGGCGCGCTCGCGCCCCTGCCGCGCCCTTCGGTGGACACGGGGATGGGGCTCGAGCGCATCGCGGCGGTCATGCAGGGTGTGCGCTCCAACTACGAGATCGACCTCTTCGAGCGCCTCATGCGCGCCGCAGCCGCCCTCGCCGGCACGACGGACCTGTCGTCGAGCTCCCTGCGGGTCATCGCCGATCACATCCGTGCCTGCACGTTCCTCATCGTGGACGGGGTGATTCCCTCGAACGAGGGACGCGGCTACGTGCTCCGGCGCATCATCCGCCGCGCGGTCCGTCACGGGTACCAGCTCGGCATCCGCGAGCCGTTCTTCCACCTGCTCGTGCCGGTGCTCGAGCAGGAGATGGGCGCGGCCTATCCGGAGCTCACGCGCGGCAGCGCGCACGCGCAGCGGGTGCTCGAGCAGGAGGAGCTGCGCTTCGCCGAGACGCTCACGACCGGCATGGCGCTGCTCGATGCGGCGATCCGCGACCTGCACGGATCCATCATCGACGGCGCCACGGTCTTCAAGCTCTACGACACGTACGGCTTTCCCGTCGACTTGACGGCCGACATCGCGCGCGAGCGGGGCCTCACGATCGATCAGGCGGGTTTCGATGCGGCGATGGACGCTCAGCGGGAGCGCGCCCGCGCGGCGAGCCGCTTCGGCGTCGACCTGCGCGGCGGCGCCGCGATCGGGGCGCGCACGACATTTCAGGGTTACGAGACGCTGAGCGCGGAAGGGTGCGTCGTCGCGCTGCTGAAGGACGGCGCACCGGTGAATGCGCTGAGCGCCGGCGAGCGCGGCGAGGTCGTTCTCGACCGCACGCCGTTCTACGCGGAAGCCGGCGGACAGGTCGGGGATACCGGGGAGCTCGCGGGCCGCGGCATTCGATTCTGGGTGGAGGATACGCAAAAGCGCGGCGCCGCCCACGCGCACATCGGCCGGGTGGTCGAGGGCTCGATCAAGCTCGGCGAGGCGCTCGTCGCGAGCGTCGACGGCGTGCGCCGCCGCGCGACTGCGCTCAACCACACCGCGACGCACCTGCTGCACGCGGCGCTGCGTGAGATCTTGGGCCCGCACGTCCAGCAGAAAGGCTCGCTCGTCGCTCCGGACCGGCTGCGCTTTGATTTCTCGCACGCCGAGCCGCTCACCGCGCGGGAGCTCCTCGACATCGAGCGCCGGGTGAACGCCGAGATCCGCCGCAACGAGCCCGCGGAGACCCGAGTGATGGGCTACGAGCAGGCCGTCGCCTCGGGCGCCATGGCGCTCTTCGGGGAGAAGTACGACCGGGAGGTGCGAGTGCTGCGCGTCGGGGAATTCTCGATGGAGCTGTGCGGCGGGACGCACGTGCAGCGCGCGGGCGACATCGGGCTGTTCAAGATCCTCGCGGAGAGCGGAGTCGCCGCCGGAGTCCGGCGCATCGAGGCGGTGACGGGCGAGCGGGCCGTGGACCACGTCGAGCGGAGCGACGCCCTGCTGGAGGAGACCGCCGAGCTGATGAGGGGCTCGCGCGAGGAGCTCCCGGAGAAGGCGCGCGATGCGCTCGAGCGCATCCGGCACCTGGAGCGGGAGATCCGGACACTGAAGGACCGGCTCGCCTCCGGGCAGGGTGTCGATCTCGCGGCGGGCGCGGTGGAGGTGGCAGGCACGAAAGTCGTGGCGACGCGAGTCGAGAGCGCGGACGCAGCGGCGCTGCGCACGGCCGTCGACCAGCTGAAGAGCCGCCTCGGCTCGGCGGTGATCGTGCTCGCATCCGTCGAGAGCCCGGCGAAGGTACTGCTCGCGGTGGGCGTGACCGCGAATCGCGCGGCGGCGGTCAGTGCGCGCGAGCTGATCGGCGTTGTGGCCGCACAACTTGGCGGGCGGGGAGGCGGCCGCGCGGATTTCGCGGAGGGCGGTGGCACGAATCCGGCCGCGCTCGATGCGGCGCTGCGGTCCGTCCCGGACCTGATTCGGGCGAGATTGGCCTCAACCGCGCGGAATTGAGGTGTCAACGGTGCGCTGCCGAGGCGGCGCCGAGCGCACGTGCGGCGCCGCCGCGAAGCTTGGAGTGGGTCCAGGCAGATTCAGGGTTTCTCTGATTTGTCTTTTTTGCGACACTCGCTAGATTCGCAAGCGGATTTTTGCGGCCGCCTCGGACCCGATCGGCGCGGCTACAAAAACAAGGAGGATAATACAAATGCTAATACTGACGAGGCGGGTGGGGGAGACGGTCATGATCGGCAACGAGGTCACCGTCACCGTACTCGGGGTCAAGGGGAACCAGGTCCGGATCGGCATCAACGCCCCGAAGACCGTCGCCGTCCACCGAGAAGAGATCTACGAGCGCATCAAGCGCGAGCAGCAGGGCGAGCACGCGGCGGAGTCGAACCGATCCGCCTCGGAGTTCGCCTCTCTCTAGCCGCTCGCGCGGTCCTGCACACGCGAGAGGACCGAACTCGGATCCGCTCGGGCGCAGCGCGCCCGATGAGCGTCTTTTGCCTCTCGCAGGCGATGCCAGTATCATGGCCGCCCTGCTCGGCGGGCGAGGATCGCCACGCAAGTCCTGGCACGCCCCGCCATTGCGCCGGTTGACGGACGGAGAGATGGCCGAGTGGTCGAAGGCGCACCCCTGCTAAGGGTGTAAGGGTCAAAAGCCCTTCGAGGGTTCGAATCCC
Source organism: Gammaproteobacteria bacterium (assembly GCA_030040575.1). Classification (GTDB taxonomy): domain Bacteria; phylum Pseudomonadota; class Gammaproteobacteria; order Steroidobacterales; family Steroidobacteraceae; genus JASHUC01. Next base: position 13,516 of record JASHTK010000166.1, on the reverse strand, counting down.
TCTCTCTCCGCCAGATTACCGTCGTCTCATCGAGCACTCAGCGCGCTCCGGGCTAGGCGTACTGGCAAATCCACTGGCAAATGACTTCTCCGGGGCCCTCTCGCTCGAGGCTCGCGCGGGCGGACGGGCCGGCGGCGGCCACCATCCTATTTTTTCGGGTTCGGCGGAAGTTCGCGAGTTCCTCAGCGAACGAGAACGTATTCGGACGATCAACCGGACTCAGTCATCGCCCGAAGCCGCATCGACTTCGGGTGTGTTGCTGTTCTCCGCGGAAGGTGTCCTCATGAGCGGTCTTGATTCCAGCTCTCTTCGAGAGCGTCTTTTCAAAGCGGATTTCCCGCGTTCCTCGAGCTACGATCCGCAGTGGCTCATGGATAACGCCATGGGTCCTCATGTGCTATGGCTCGCAGAGTGGCTGTCGCAGCAATTGGAGCTGCGGGCCGGAATGCGCGTTCTCGATCTCGGCTGTGGCCGCGCAACGAGCTCGATCTTTCTTGCCAAAGAATTCGGCGTCACCGTCTGGGCGGCGGATCTGTGGATCAAGCCCACGGAAAACCGCGTCCGGATCGAGCAAGCGGGACTCTCCGATTCCGTGTTCCCACTCTCGGCGGAGGCGCACGCCCTGCCGTTCGCCGATGCGGAGTTCGACGCCATCGTGAGCTTCGATGCCTACCATTACTTCGGCACCGATGATCTGTATCTGGGGTATCTCTCACGGTTCGTGAAGCCGGGCGGTCGACTCGGCATCGTCGTTCCGGGGGTTCGGGAAGAGCTCGCGGAATTTCCTCCGCCGCACTTGGCACCGTACTGGGTCTCGGACTTTTGCAGTCTGCATTCTCCGGGCTGGTGGCGTCGACATTGGGAGAAGACCGGGCTGTTGGAAATAGAGGTCGCAGACGCGCTTGCGGAGGGCTGGAAGCTGTGGCTCGAATGGAACGAGCTCTGCGACGAGTTCGGCCGACGGGACCTCGCCCCGCTCGCGCGGCGCGAAGCGCAAATGCTCCGTGTTGACGGCGGACGCACGTTCGGGTTCACGAGACTGGTCGCACGCCGACGCGCAGAATAAGCTCGTGCGATGACGAGCCCGAGGCTGCCGAGGTCCTCGTGACGCCGGACGAGCTGACGATCGCGCCCTGAGCGGGCGACCCGCTCTAGGATGTGCTGCCCCCGCGCCGGTGGTCGAACCACATCGCCTCGAGCTTGTTGCGGTCCGGATCGAGCACGAATGCGCCGTAGTACCCCGGATCGTAGCTCGTCCGGTATCCGGGCGGGCCGTTGTCGGCGCCGCCGGCGGAGAGAGCCGCGCGGTAGAACTCATCCACCGCGCGTGCACTCGGAGCGTGAAACGCCACGTGGATGCCGCTGCCCGGGTGTGGTGCTGCGCCTGCGAGCGGCAGATTGGTCCAGAGCTCGGGAAAGTTGAGACCCCACCCGAGGGAGGTGATTCGTCCTGCCTCCGTCACCTCGTGGAGGAGCGCATATCCGAGAGGGGCCAGGACCGCGCCGTAGAATCGTCTCGCGCGCTCGATGTCACGGACGCCGACCGAGACGTGGTAGATGGCGCGAACTTTGCCCTGGTCGGCAAATGCATCCATGGTCGTCCTGCCCCGGCTGGTGTCTGCGGATACCCCGGCCTGCGTCGGATCTCAACGGGCAGGCCCGAGAGCTGCCTCAAGGGGTGCGTGCCTGCATGTTGCATGGGCATGCCGACGATGGCTCACGCGACGAATCGTCGAGTCACTGCTGGCAGGGGGTGCCCCCCGGTCCAAACGTGGCGTTGCAGGTCCTCGATTGTTGCTGAATGTTCTGGATCGACTGCTGGGCGGCGGCCTGCGCGGCATCGAGTTGAGCGCGCGTCATGCAGACCTGCTGCTTGATGAGCGAGCCCGTGGTCGCCTCCGTGTGGCAGAAGTACTCCTGGCCATTCGAGACGATGCGCCAATAGCCCGCGGGAACTGACGAATTGTGCCCCTGCGCGGCGAGCATGGGCGCAGGCGCCGGAGCGTGCGATGCGCACCCGGCAAGCGCTGCCACGGCCGTGAACATGAGGAAACCTCTGACCTGTCTCATTCCATTACCCCTTTTGCGCGATCGTCTCACCTGGATGGTAGCGCACGGCGCCGTAAAAAAATGTTATCGGCGATACTGTCAAATGACTTGTCGATGGCCGGCCGCGCGGACGACGGGTCGCGGGCTACAACCTTCCACAGTTCTTGTAGAGGATGTACGCGGCGATTCGCGCGTCGGATGCGGGCTTCACGTAGTGCTTGGGAGGGAACGCGCCGATCGCACTGCTGATCCGGTCGGCGAACACTCTCACGTCCTTCCATTTCCGGAAGAACGCCTCGCCGAGGAGCGGCGGCGTCATGCCGCCGTTCCCATCGAGGGTCTTCAAGTAGTCGGCGTTGAGGAGGCGAATGTCGGGCCATTCGTTCCGGGAGTTGCCCGGCACTCGTCCCTTGAGATTGTACAGATGACAGAGCCCGCAACTCGATTCGTAGTCCTCTCTGCCCTGCTGCGCTTGCAACGCGGTGAAGGGGTTCGCCTGGCACAGGTCGCCCGCGTAGACGGGAGCGACGAGGATCGCGAGTGCCAGCGCGCTCATCAGGTAACGCATGTTCGCTCCGATCCCTGCAATCTCTACCGCTTCCGTCACGCGCGCTCTCGGGGAAGGACTCGAACTTATCACCCTTTTCCCATGCCAAGGCAATAGCGGTGTCGCGCGGTTCCACCATCGCCGCATGCGGGATCGCGCGATCGGCGGGAAATCCGCACCCCGTTCGTGTCGCGCTTCGATCAGTTCGTGTCTCCGGCGCTGCCGCTCGTGGCACCGCCGGGGCCGATCGTGTCGTTCCGGTCGGGTTGAGGCTCAATTGGGGCGGTGGGCCGCTCCGGAGGCGCCGCGCTCGGGCGGACCCCGCTCGCGCCCGCTCGAGGCGCCGTGCCGACGGGCTCGCCGTGCGCGTCAAGAAATTCCGCCACCGTTTGATTCCGCCAGCGCAGCACCGCAGCCGGATCCGCCGGGCCGACCGCCCGGATCCACCTGAGCGGCGGCAGCAAGGCCGCGACGTCGTGGAAATTCAGGTGCTCCGTCCCCGCCGCGGTCCGGCACGTCGCCTCATTCGGCAGCAGCTCGTCGTTGATGCCCTCGTTGCCCGAGCTGTAGATCATCAAATAGGGAATCGGCCTCTCCGCGGCGCCGAGCGAGCCGTAGAGGCCGCCGTCGAGGTTGACCACGCTCAGGATGCGCCTGTCACCCCAGGCGACCCGCGTCGCAACGGCGCCGCCGACCGAGTAGCCGACGAGGTGAAACGCGCTTGACTCAACTGCACCGGCGTCGCCCGGAATCCCCGCCACGACCTCGGCCCACCGGTCGAGAACGAAGCGCGTGTCGCAAGCTCTCTCGAGAACGATCCGCTCGGTATGGGCCGCCGCCGCGTACAGCCGGACCGCGAGCCGAGCACGCTCCGCGGCATCCGCCCGCTTGAATCGCGCCGCGAGATCCCGGGCGCTGCGTCTCTCCGCTCGCGACTGCCGGCGGTTGAGACCCCGCAGCTCCGCGAGCTGATCTAGGTGCTCCATGGCGACCACGACGTGGCCGCGACTCGCCAGGTCCTGCGCCAGCGAGGTGTTCTCCGACGCGAACGAGACGAGCGCGTGGTGGTAGAGGACCGGGCCGAGCGCGGGCGTTGCGCGTGCCAGCGGCGCTCCCGGGTAAGAGACGGTGCCGCGGCGCAGCCCTCTCACGAGGCACCGCAGGAGGAGGGGTGTGCGCCGCCGGTGACGGAGCTCATCCCACAGCGCCTCCGGCACGGCCGCCGCCGCGGGCTCGGCCGGATACCACAGCTTCAGGAACAGCGATCTCCCCGGCGCTCGGCTCGTCAAGTTCGCGGGCCGGTCGGGATCGCAAAGCTCGCGCGTGATGGATCCAACGGAGAACGGACCGGTAGGCGGCGGCAGCGGCACGGAACCCGTCCCGCTACGGCCGAAACGCGAGAAATCGGAAGGCGAGCTCGGCCAACCGATCCGCAAAGCGCTTGCGATGGGACGCGGATCTCCAGTCGCTCTCCGCGCCATGCAACAGCGGTCCGAGCAGCTGTAAGTTGAACAGGTGGGCGAGCACCTCGGCCGCCTCGTCCGGGTCCTTCACGAGGACCTCATTCGAGCGTGTGCGCAGGAACGCCCGGAACCCCTGCAGCGCCGTCTCCTGCAGGCGCGCCCAGCCCTTGCCCACTCGGTCGGGATGCTCGCGGGAATAAAGGTACGCGGGTCGCATGATGTGACCGATCGCGGCCAGCTGAGCGTACGCATCGGAGGCGATCGCTCGCAGTGCGTCTCGCAGCGGCGCGTCGGACGCGGCCGGCCGCCGCCGCGGACGGTGAGCCCACTCCTCGACCTTGCGGAAGTACAGCTCGAGCAGCACCGAGGCGCTCGCATCCACGTTGCTGAAGCGCTGATAGAGGGTCGCCGGGGACACACCGGCCTCGCGTGCGAGGTCCGCGACCGAGATTTCGGTGAACGGGCGACGCTGCAGCAGCCCGTCCATGGCGGCGAGAATCCGCTCCCGCTTCTGCAAGGATCGCCGCTGGCTCGCCGGCTTCGCTCGCAGGGGCATCGCGGCGGCTGAAATATGAATCATATTTATATTATGGCGCCAACCCCGCGCACGCCGTCAATCCCGCGCACCCACCGCCCGCGCAGCCCGCGTACCCCCGCGCACGCGCCTTGGAGGGAGTGCCCGATCCCACGTACAATACGCGGCCGCGGCGAGATCGATCACAGTGCTGGCATCGACCCTTCAGCTCGGAAAGCGCGATCTCGCGGTCGACGTCGTGGTGGCCTCCGTGAGCGAGCTCATGGACGAGACGGCACCGTGCCTCTCGGAAGTGGAGCGCGAGCGGATCGCGACGATCCGTCACGAAGGCCGTCGAGCGGCCGTCGGCGCATCGCTCGCGCTTGCGCGCCTCGTCGCCGCGCGCCGTCTCGGCGTAGCGCCTCTCTCGGTACCCCTCACTCGCCGCTGCAGCCGCTGCGGCACGACCGATCACGGCCGTCCGATCGTGGAAGGCGCGGATTTCTCGATCAGCATCAGCCGCAGCATCGGCTGGGCCGCCGTCGCGCTCGCGAGAGGACCGGTGGGGATCGACATCGAGCCGCTGAGTCGCACCGTCGCGGGGAGCGATCTGCGCCCGGTGTGCACGCCCGCCGAGCAGGATTGGTTGCGCAGCCGCGCGCATCCGGCACCGCTTCGCCTGTGGGTGCTGAAGGAAGCGATCGGCAAGGCGCTCGGCGAGGGGATCCTCGGGGCGCAGCGCTGGGCTCTCCCGCTCGAGGCGGCGGGTGAGCTCGAGGGGCGGCTTTCGGGCACCTCGCCTCGGGGAGAGGCCTGGAGCGCGACGCTCATGCCGGCGAGCGCGGCGCCGATCGTGGCAGCCGTCGCGACGCTGGACGTGAGCTGAACGGGCGGTCGGCTCGCTCGCAGCCGCGCGAGCCTCGAGGCCCCTAGAGTGTGAACTCGCCGCGGCGCATGAGCGGCTCGACCTCCCCGCCCGGGAGGATCGCATCGACGTTCATCGTCGCGGAGCCGAGCATGCAGTCCACGTGCAGGCTGCTGCGGTTCGCGCCGGTGGCCTCCGGCGCGAGGTCGTCCGACAGGCACGCCGCATAGGACTGTCCGAAGGCGACGTGACTTGCCGCGTTCTCATCGAGCAGGGTGTTGTAGTAGAGGACTCGCTTCGCCGCGACGCGCGAGGACTCGGGCACCAGCCCGACCTCCCCGAGACGCCGCGCACCCTCGTCGCTCGCGAGCAGCGCATCGAGCATCTCCTTGCCGCGCGTCGCGTGCGTGTCGATGATCCGCCCGCCGCGAAAGGTGAGCACGAGCCCCTCGACGCGCACGCCGCCGAGCGCGAGCGGGCGCGAGGCGACGAGGCGGCCCTCGGCCCGCTCCCGGTGCGGGCAGGTGAAGATCTCCTCGGCCGGCATGTTGCACACGGCCTGCACGCCGTTCGCCGCGATCGAGGCGCCCCCGATCCAGCGGTGGCCGCGCGCGAGGCCGATGCGGATGTCCGTCTGCCCGTCGTAGAAGTGGAGAGCGTCGATCCGCCGCGCCTCGAGCGCATCACGCCGCGCCGCGAGCGTGCGCAAATGCGCCTGCCAGCGCTCGATGGGATCGGCCTCCCCGATCCGCAGCACATCGAACAGATCGTCCCACAGCAGCGCGACCGCGGCATCGGGCGGCACCCCGGGGCGGACCATGCGCGCCCAGCTCTCGGTGACGAAGGGGATCGCACACCAGTTGACGCGCAGGCCGGCCGTCATTGCGGCTTCGGCCTTCATCGACGCGGCGAGCGCCGCGTGCATGCGCGCAATGCGCTGCGGGTCGGCGCCCGTCAGCAGGTCCGGATACGGGCCGTAGATGAAGAGCCTGCCGGCGCCGGCCTCGAGCGCACGGGCGACTGCCTCGGACATCCAGGCGGCGGCGCAGTCGAGCGCCTGATCGTCGCCATGGTCGAGATGGGCCCGCACCAGGTGCGGATCCTCGTACAGGCACGTGACCAGTCGGGCGCCGGCGCGATAGGCCGTCGCCGCCACATGACGGACGAGAGGCTGCGCTTCGATCGGCGCGGAGACGACGAGCTCCTGGCCGCGCTGCAGATTGACGCCCACCGTGACGCAGAGCGAGGCGAGCGCTTCGAGCTTCGCGTCGAGGTCCGCCGGATCGCGCACCGCGCGCCGCGCGCCGCCGAGCGCTCGCTCGCTCATAGCGCGCCCCGCATCTGCCCGACGGCTTGCGGCGAGAGCATCTGATGGTGTTCCGCATCGATGCCGATCACCTGCACTCGCCCGCTGCAGAAGGCATGCCAGGCGGCGGGATCGGCGCCCGCGCGATCGAGCCCGGGGGTCTCGCGCAGGGCGGTGAACAGCGTCACGTCGCCGTCGAACACCTCGAGGCGCGCTTGTGACAGCACTCGCACGTTGTTCGCCATCACCGCCGCGAGCCTTCCGAGGGTCTCGACGGAGAACGTGCCGAACAGATGCCCTCGGGCGCGAGCGATCGAGTACACGGCGGCCGCATCGAGCCGCAGCGCGGAGGGAACATCGAGGCCCGTGCCGAGCGCGAGCTCCCTCCAGATCTGGTCCTCGCTGCGCGCGGCGAGGAGCCCCGCGGGGGGATAGGCGTCCCAGAGGATCAGGCGCGAGACCGATTCCCCACTCCCCCGAAGCCGCGTCGCGATGCGGTGCGCGACGACGCCACCGAACGACCAGCCGGCGAGATGGTACGGACCCCGCGGCTGCAGGGCTTGAATCTCCTCCACGCCGCGCTCGACGAGCTCCTCGAGCGAGGCGGGCAGGGCGTCGCCGTCCAAGAATCCCCGCGCCTGCACCCCGATGAGCGGCTGATCGGCGTCGATCACCGCGAGCAGGTTCGCGTACGGCCAGCAGAGGCCGGCGCCGGGGTGCAGGCAGAAGAGCGGCGGGCGTGAGCCGGCCGCGCGGATCGGGAGCAGCGGGCCCCATGCGCCGCTCGGCTCGGCCGCCGGGCCGATGTGGCGCGCGAGGTCGCCGATCACCGGATGAGCGAAGATCGCCGTGACCGGCAGCTCTCGGCCGAGGTGGGCGTGCACCTGGGAAGCGAGCTGCGCCGCGAGGAGCGAATGTCCGCCGAGGTGGAAGAAGTGATCGCGCAGGCCGACCCGCGGCACCGCGAGGATCTCGCGGACGAGCGAGCACAGCAACCGCTCCTCGGCCGTGACGGGCTCGACATACTCGGCGGCGATGCCCGCGCCGTCCGGCGCGGGCAGTGCGCGCTCGTCGAGCTTCCCGCTTGCCGTGAGCGGCAGCGCCTCGAGCGCGACGAACGCGGCGGGAATCATGTGATCGGGCAGGCGCGCCGCGAGCCGCTCGCGAACCCGGGCGAGGTCAACCGCCCCGTCCCGCGGGACAATGTAGGCCGCGAGGCGAGTCTCGTCACCGATGCGCCGCGCGCGCACGACCGCGTGCGCGATCCCCGGCTGGGCGGCGAGCGCGGCCTCCACCTCGCCGGGCTCGATCCGGAAACCGCGCACCTTCAGCTGACCGTCCGAGCGCCCGTGGAACTCGAGACTGCCGTCGGGGCACCATGCCGCGCGGTCGCCGGTGCGGTAGAGCCTCTCGCCCGCGGTGCGCGCAAACGGATCGGCCACGAATCGCGCCGCGGTGAGGCCGGGCCGGTTGAGATAGCCGCGCGCGAGACCATCACCGCCGAGGTACAGCTCGCCCACGGCCCCGAGCGGGCAGGGCTCGAGCGCAGCGTCGAGCACGTAAGCGCGGGTGTGCGCGATCGGCGCACCGATGGAGGGCTCGGTCCGTCCGTCGAGCGCCTCGCTCACGGTGGCAAACACGGTCGTTTCGGTCGGGCCGTACCCATTCACGACCGTGCAGCGATCGCTCCAGGCCCCGGCGAGGTCAGCGGGGCAGCGCTCGCCACCGAGCACGACGGTGTGAACCGCGAGCCGCTCGCGATCGGCGCTGAGGCCGGTGAGCCGCCGAAACGCCGTCGGGGTCTGGCTCAGCACGGTGACGCGCTCGCGCGCGAGCAGCTCGAAGAGCGCAAGGGGCGTGCGCGCCGTCGCCTCGTCCACGACGACGAGTCGCCCGCCGCGGAGGAGCGCCCCCCAGATCTCCCAGACGGAGAAGTCGAATGCGTAGGAGTGAAAGAGCGTCCAGCAGTCCTCATCGGTGAAGGGGAAGCGGGCGCTCGTCGCATCGAGCAGCCTCACGAGGTTGCGGTGGGTGTTGACCACGCTCTTCGGGAGCCCCGTGCTGCCCGAGGTATAGATGAGGTAGGCCGGATGGCGCGGATCGAGCGGCGCCGCGCGATCGGCGTCCCGCGGCGCGGCGCTCGACCGTCGCGCGAGGTCCGCGAGCGTGTCGGCATCATCGAGTGCAAGAGAGCGCTCGCGGCTGCTCGCCGGCAAGCCCGCTCGCAAAGCCTTCGTGCTCAGCACGAGCTGGGCCCGCGCGTCGCCGAGGAGGTACGCGATGCGCTCGACCGGGAGCCGTGGATCGAGCGGCAGGTAGGCGCCGCCCGCCTTCAGCACGGCAAGCACGGCAATCACGAGCTCCGTCGTGCGCTCGAGGTGCAGCGCGACGAGCGATTCCGGCCCGACCCCGGCCTCGATCAATCGCCAGGCGAGCCGATTCGCGCGCGCGTCGAGCTCCGAGTAGGTGAGCCCGCGCGAGTCGCAGACGACCGCGGTGCGCTCGGGGACGCGTCGGACCTCCCTCTCGAACACCTCGACGATCGTCCCCGCCGGCAACGGCCGAGCGGGCGGGTCGCCGCGCGCGAGGAGCGCCGCGCGCTCATCGGGCGCGAGGCCGTCGAGGCGCGCGATCGATGAGGTGGGATGCGAGGCGATTCGCTGGAGCAGGCGGACCATCCGCGCCATGAGAGCCCCCGCGGCTTCGGCGGAGAGCGCGTCGCGGCGGTGGTGCAGGCTGAGCTTGAGCGTCCGGCCGGGGTGCACGATGAGGCTCACGGGGTAGTGCGTGCCGCTGCTGCCGCTCACCGAGCGCAGCGGCAGGTCGCCGGGGAGGCGCCCGCCGGCCGGATAGCTCTCGAAGGTGAAGAGCGTATCGAAGAGCGGCGCGAAGCCGCACGACTGCTGGATCTCGGCGAGCGGCAGATGCTGGTGCGGCATCAAGGCGGCCTGCTCGCGCTGCAGGCGCTGCAGGAAGGTCAACACCGCCTCGGCAGGTCTCAGGCGCACCCGGACCGGAGTGGTCGTGATGAGCAGGCCCAGCATCTCCTCGATCCCATCGATCCGCGCGTGGCGACCGGCGCTCACGTTGCCGAAGCACACGTCATCGTGGCCGGTGGCTCGCGCAAGGGCGAGCGCCCATGCGCCCTCCATCAGCGTCGCGAGCGTGAGGCCGTGGCGTCCGGCGAGACTCTCGAGGCGCGCGGTGAGCTCCGCCGTCAAATCATGCTCGGCGAGCGCGGCGGGCCCGGGCTGCCCGAGCGGTGCGGCGAGCCGCGCGGGTCCCGCCCACTCGGCGAAATACGCCCGCCAGGCCGCGTGCGCGGCGGCTTTGTCCTGCCCCGCGAGCCAGCGCAGGTAGCGCTTGAATGACGCCGGCCTTGGCAACGCGGCGCCATCGCCGTGGTGCTGGTAGAGCGCCGCGATCTCCCGCAGCATGATCGAGCCCGACCAGCCGTCGAGCAGCAGGTGGTGCAGCGTGATGAGCAGGGTCTGCCGGTGGTCGTCCACCCGCACCAGCGTCGCGCGAATCAAGGGCCCCTCGTCGAGTCGGAATCCGGCGCGACGATCGTCGCGCATGATCCTCGAGAGCTGCTCATGACGGGTCGCAGCCGCGAGCGAGGTGAGATCGTGCGTCCGCCAGGGCACGGTCCGGAACGCCGGCACCACCTGGATCGGCCGGCCCGACCGATCGGTGGCGAGCTCGATGCCGAGGTTCGGATGGCGCGCGAGCAGCGCATCGAGCGCCCGCCGGACCCGCGGCTCATCGAGCGGACCCTCGAGCTCGAGAGCGAGCTGCACCACGTAGGGATCCTCAGCACCCCCGAGACGCTGTCCGTGATAGAGGAGTCCCTGCTGCAGGGGCGTGAGCGGCCAGACGTCCTGCAGATCCGGCACGCGCGCGGCGAGGGCATCGATCTCCTGCTGCTCGAGGCGCACTAAGTCGAAGTCGCTCGGGGATCGGCCGCCCGCCCCGGGTGTTGCGGCGTGGCGGGCGAGCGCCTCGAGCGCGCGCAGCCAGCGGTCGGCGAGGCCGCTCACCTGCGCCTCATCGAGCAGCGCGGGCGCGAAGCGCCAGGTCACATCGAGGCGCGGACCGCCTGCGGTATCGTGCACGATCGCATTGACGCTCAACACATGATCGAGCGGCATGTGCGCGTCGGCCCCGCCGAGCACCGCGGGCGCGTCCGCCGCCGGGCCGAAGTCGGACACGCCCGCACCGAAGCGCCCGAGATAGTTGAACGCGATCTGCGGTGCGGGATGCTGGGTGAGCTCCGCGGCGCTCTGCGGATCGAGGTAGCGCAGGACCCCGAATCCGATGCCCGCGTGAGGCACGGCGCGCAGCTGCTCCTTGATGCGCTTGAGAGCGCGACCCGCATCGGGGCCGCCGGCGAGTGCGCTCGCGACATCGACGTCGCCGGGATCGAGGTGGACCGGGAAGAGCGCGGTGAACCAGCCGACGGTTCGTGTGAGGTCGACCTGGTGGTCGAGAGGCTCGCGTCCATGGCCCTCCACCTCGACACGCAGCGCTGAGGGCGCCGCGCCGCCCGTGGCGCCCCGCCAGTCGGCCACGGCGAGCGCGAGCGCCGTCAGCAGCACGTCATTGATGCGCGCGTGAAAGGCGGCGGTCGTGGTCGTGAGCAGCGCCGAGGTGGTGTCGATCGAGAGCGAGCGGTTCACGTAGCCGGCCGTTCCGACCACGTCACGCGCCGGATCGAGCGCGGCGTCCGTCAGCGCACTTGCGGGCCGCGTCAACATCTCCTTCCAGAACGGCAGCTCGGCGCGCCGTCGGATCACGTCGGCGGCCTGCCCCTCTGCCCAGCGGCGATAACTCGTCGTCCGCGATGCTGACGAGGCCGAGCGACCCGACTGGGCGGCAAGGTACGCATCGGCGAGGTCCTCCGCGAGCACGCGCCAGGAGACCCCGTCCACCGCGATGTGGTGAATCACGAGGAGCAGCCAGCCGTGCTCGCGCGGCGAGCCCTGCGCGAGGACCGCCTCGAGCAGATGGCCCGCCCGGGGATCGAGCCGGCCGGCGGCGGCATCGTGCGCGCGGCGCAGCGTCTCGATGCGCTGAGCGTCGTCGAGGCCGGCAAGGGACAGGCATTGCAGCCGAGGCGTGGGCGCTGCGCCCGCAGGCACGACGAGGAGCTCCCCCGAATCGAGGAGGCGAAGGCGCAGCGCGTCGTGCCGGTCGATCATCGCCTGCAACGCGCGCTCGAGGCAGGACACGTCGCTCTCGAGCGGCGCCTGCAGCACGGACGCCTGATGAAAGCCCTTGAGCGGACCGCCTCGCGCGATGAGCCGCCGGATGATGGGCGGGGCGCACATGGCGCCCCCCGCGTCATCGACCTGCGGCGTGGCGGCGCCGTCGGTCGAGCGGGCGACCGTCGCGAGGTCGCGCAACACCGGGTGCAGGAACACCTCGCGCGGGGTGAGCAGCACGCCGTGCGCCCGCAAGCGGCTGACGAGGCGCATCGAATGGATGCTGTCGCCCCCCAGATGAAAGAAATGGTCGGTGGCGCTCACGCGCTCCACCCCGAGTAGCTCCGCGACCAGGCGGCAGAGCAGCGCCTCGGTCGGAGTCGCGGGCGGGGCATAAGACTGCTCGATGCTGAGCGCCTCGACCTCGCGCAGCGCCTGGCGGTCGAGCTTGCCGCTCACCGTGCGCGGCAACGCCTCGAGCACGAGGAGGGCCTGCGGGACCATGACGGCCGGGAGGCGGCCCTCGAGCTCGCCGAGCAGCTGCTCGGCGAGTCGGTGGCGCAGCTTGTGCCTCAAGGGGTCGTTCGAGTACTCGGACGCCGACCGGGAGGCGGGCGCGGGCATCTGCAACAACGGTGGGAGCTCGCCCTCCGGCAAGCGCAGCACCACATCGAACGCGCCGTCCGCGTGCGCGGCGGCGAGGCTCACCTCGACGTGGTATCCGAGCGCGCGGCCGAGTTCCCAGAACGCGTTCGGGTCGAGGCCTTTCGCGGGCGACTCGGAACGGCCGCGCAGGCAGCGGTGCGCGACCGCGCAGGCCTCGGCCGTGCGGGCGTTCGGAACCCGCCGCAACGCCAGCAGGCGCGGCCGATGCGTCAAGAGCTCGCCGCGCAGGGCCTCGAAATCGAGCGTCGCGCCGTCGCGCCACGCGTCGAGGCCGATCTCGGCGGTGGAGCCTGCCGTCCGGATGATGACGTCGTAGCGGAACCGCGTGAGCTCGTTCAGCGACGCCGCGGCCTTCGGAACGATCGAGACGTGCCGGATCTCGGGGAAGCGCCGCTCGAGCGCGAGGAAGAACCGGGGATCGACCGCGAGCTCCTGGTCGTGGTCCACCTGCCGGCGCACGCGAGCGGCGAGATCCGCCCAGGGCTCGCCGGGCCCGCCTTGAAACGCCTGGATCGACGCATGCAGCGCTTCGAGCAAGCCAAAGTGGCGGACGTCACCGATGAAGATCGTCCCGCCCGGAGCGAGCAGGTGTGCGAAGGCGTTGTCGAGGACGCGCGTCAGGTAGTCCAAGCTCGGGAAATACTGAACCACGGAGGGCAGCGCCACCACGTCGTACCGCCTGTCCCGCGCGCCGCGCAGCTCGTCGGCGTGACCCTGCCGCAGCTCGGCCTCGGCGAGCGCGGGGAAGCGTCGCTGCAAATCCGCGCGGCCCTGCAGCGCGCGGAGCCTGCGGATCCGCGTGAGCGACAGATCGGTGCCGGTGTAGCTCGCGAGCGCGCCGAGCACCGCAAACCCGATGAGTCCGGCGCCGCAGCCGATCTCGAGCAGGTGCCTCGGCCGCA
>JASHTK010000165.1 GCA_030040575.1 Gammaproteobacteria bacterium | reverse complement strand
GAGCCACAGGCCACCGCCGCGCGTCGAGAGCCGCGAGCCGTGGCCGCATGCCGCGAGCCGCCCACATGCAAACGCTGGAAATAAAGGGATTTCAGGCGGCCGCGCGCGCGAGAAATCGCTTGCCAACGCGTGCCCATGTGCTATTTTCCGCGGCGATTCGTTCTGCGCGGTGCGTTCCGCGCTCGACTCACACACGCGAAACACTCGAGGAGTATCGAAACATGGCGAAAAAGGGTGGCGCACCGACGAAGTCGGAAATCCTGACTCACATCGCGAAGGACACCGGGCTGTCCCGCAAGCAAATCGGCGGAGTCTTCGATGCTCTGAACGGTGTGATCAAGAAGAGCCTGCGCGGCAACGGCCTGTTCACGTTGCCCGGCCTGCTGAAGTTGAAGGTCGTGAAGAAGCCCGCCACCAAGGCGCGCGAGGGCGTCAACCCATTCACCGGGGAGAAGATGATCTTCAAGGCGAAGCCGGCGAGCAAGAAGGTGCGCGCCGTACCCTTAAAGAGCCTGAAGGGCATGGTCAACTGATCGCGGCGCCGGGTCCGGTGGGCGGAGCGCGGGGCGCTCCGCCCTCCCGCGCGAACTCCACGACGGCCTCGCGCAGCTCGGGCAGGCGCCCGTGGAAGAAGTGACCCGCCCCAGGCAACACGCGGATCTCGGGCGCCGGCGCAAGACCGCGCGCCCACTCGAGCACGGCGGCGGCATCGATCACCTCGTCGGCGTCACCCTGGATGAGGAGCCACGGACAGGCGGGTGGGGCCTCGCCTGCTGCGATGCGGCCAACAGCCGGCGCGACTGTGACCAGGCGCCGCGCGCCTGCCCGCGCCGCGGCTGCGAGCGCGACCGCCGCGCCGAACGAGAAGCCGAGGAGCCACGGGTGCGCGGCGGGCCAGCGCGCCTGGCACCATGCGACGGCGGCGAGCGCATCGTCCCTCTCGCCGACCCCGTCCGCAAATGCGCCCTCGCTCGCGCCGACGCCACGGAAATTAAAGCGTAGCGTCGGCACGCCGAGATCGTGCAGGGCGCGCGCAAGCGTGTGCACCACCTTGTTGTCGAGCGTGCCGCCGTGAAGCGGATGCGGATGGCATACCACGCCGAATGCGCCGCGCCCGCTCGCGGCCGGCTCCTCGAGCAACGCCTCGATCGCGCCCGCCGGACCGCGAATGCGCAAGCGTTGCGGAGGCGGCGGGCGCGGCATGCGCGGCGCGCGGCGCTCAGGCCGCGGACGGATGGCCCACCGCGCCTGCGGCCCCCGCGGCGAGCTTCACCAGCAGTCGATTGAGACGCTGCACGTAGTCGGCGGGGTTGCCGAGCTGGCCCCCCTCCGCGAGCGCCGCCTGGTCGAAGAGCAGCAGCGCGAGCTCGCTGAATTCGCCCGCATCGCGCACGCCGTCGAGGTACCGGACGATCGGATGGCGGACGTTGAGCTCGAGCAGGGGCTTCGCGGGCGGCGCCTTCTGCCCCGACACCTGCAGGATCCGGCGCATGCCCGCGCCGAGATCGTGCTCCCCGAGCACCAGGCAGGCGGGAGACTCGGCGAGCCTCGATGCGACTCTCACCTCCGTCACCCGCTCGCCGAGCACGTCCTTCACGCGCTTCAACAGTCCCTTGCTCTCCTTCAGCTCGTCGTCGGCGGCCTGCCGGTCCGACTCGCTCTCGAGACCGCCGAGCTCGAGGTCACCGCGCGAGGCGTCCTTGAAGCGCTTGCCCTCGAACGCCTCGACTTGCCTCATGACCCATTCGTCGATGCGGTCCGCGAGCAGCAGCACCTCGACTCCGCGCGCCTTGAGCCGCTCGATGTACGGGCTCGCGCGCCCGGCCTCGATGCTCTCCGCGATGAGGTAGTAGATGCGCTCCTGGCCGGGCTTGATGCGCTGCAGGTACTGCGCGAGGCCGACGCTCGGCTCGCCGCTCGGATCGCTCGTGCTCGCGAACCGCAGCAACGGCAGGAGCTTCTCGCGATTCGCCACGTCCTCCGCGAGACCCTCCTTCAGCACCGCCCCGAACTCGCGCCAGAAGGCGGCGTAGTCCTCGGGCTGCTCGCTCGCGAGCCGGCCGAGCAGGTCGAGCACCCGCCGGGTGAGGCTGCTCCTGATCGCCTCCACCTCCGGGTCGTGCTGCAGCAGCTCGCGCGAGACGTTGAGCGGGAGGTCGCTCGAGTCGATCACGCCCTTCACGAAGCGCAGGTAAAGCGGCAGGAACTGCTCGGCCTCGTCCATGATGAAGACGCGCTTCACGTAGAGCTTCAGGCCGCGCGCGGCCTCGCGCTGCCACAGGTCGAAGGGGGCGTGCCGCGGCAGGTAGAGCAAGCTCGTGTACTCGCGCTTGCCCTCCACGCGGTTGTGGCTCCAGGCGAGCGGCTCGGAGAAGTCGTGCGCGATGTGCTGGTAGAGCTGCTTGTACTCCTCGTCGCCGATCTCGGCCCGCGGCCGCGTCCACAGAGCCTTCGCCTGGTTGACCGTCTCGTACTCGGGCGGGCTCTCGCCCCGCTTGCGGTCGCCCTGCGACGCCTCCTTGCGCATCAGCACCGGGAAGCCCAAGTGATCGGAGTAGCGCTGGATGAGCGCGCGCAGCCGGTAGGAATCGGCGAACTCGCGGGCGTCGGGCTTCAAGTGCAGCACGACGCTCGTGCCGCGCTCCTCCCGCGTGAGGCTCTCGACCGTGAACTCCCCGTCGGCGCTCGACTCCCAGCGCACCCCCTCAGCGGGCGCGGCGCCCGCCTTGCGCGTGAGCACCTCCACGCGGTCGGCGACGATGAAGGCGGAGTAAAAGCCGACGCCGAACTGGCCGATGAGCTGGGAGTCCTTCTGCTGATCCCCGGTGAGGGACTGCACGAACTCCGCGGTGCCGGACCTCGCGATCGTGCCGAGGTGGGCGATCGCCTCCTCCCGGGTCATCCCGATCCCGTTGTCGCGGATCGTGACGGTGCCGGCGGTCGCGTCCCCGTCGATCCAGACCTTGAGGTCGGCGTCCGGCGCGAGGAGCTCCGGCTGCGCGATCGCCTGGAAGCGCAGCCGGTCGTTCGCATCGGAGGCGTTCGAGATCAGCTCGCGCAGGAAGATCTCCCGGTGGCTGTAGAGGGAGTGGATCATCAGCTTCAGCAGCTGGCGAACCTCGGCCTGAAAGCCGAGGGTCTGCTTGGCGTGGTCGGACATGCTCGCTCCTCGAACCGCGGCGGCGAGCGTCATGTGGCGATGCGAAGGGGATTTTTCAAGCCGGCCGCGCCGCGGGGCGGTGCCGCAGGAGGTCGGAACGGGACTCTCGGCCGCCGGCCCGCGGGG
>JASHTK010000164.1 GCA_030040575.1 Gammaproteobacteria bacterium | reverse complement strand
CTCGCCCGTGTCGCGTCCGATCCAGACGAACCGCGCTTGCGGGAAGACCCTGCGCAGCAGGGGCAGGCGAAAGGAGTGATTCGGCGACTTGATGAGGAGCGGCGTGCCGGGCGAGGAGGCGGCGATGCCGCGCACGAACGCCTGCCAGCGCTCGAGCGGCCCCTCGCTCGCGGTCCAGAGCAGGCGGCCGCATTCCCCGAGGCGGCGGGGGTCGATGAAGCCGCGGTAGGCCGAAGGCTCCCCGAGCAGCAGACGCGCGAACTCGTCCTCCTGCGGGCCGCGGGTCGCGATGCGGCCCTCGTCCATCGGCCGGTCGACCACGGCGTCCTCGGCAGGAGGGCCGGTGAGGAAGCACGTCGAGGGATTGAAGCACTGCCAGGTCCTCGGGGTCGCCCACCGCCCGCAGGCCGTGAGCAGCTCGTGCAGCACCGTCGTTCCCGAGCGCCACAGGCCGAGGACAAAGACCGGATCGTCCGGCAGCGGGGCGCTCGCGATGCGCCGGGTCGTCGCCTTCCAGTTGAGCTCGAACCACCGCGCGTGCCAGCGCAGCCGCAGCCGATAGCCCCCGCCCACGCGGCCCGAGCGGCCTCCGCTCACGATCCACTCGGCAAGCGATCGGGCGCCGTAGAGCGGTTGAGCTCGTCCGCTCAATCAGCTCTCGGGTTCCTGCGGGAGGCTCATGCCGACGGTATTGAATCCGCTGTCCACGTACACGATCTCGCCCGTGATTCCCGCCGCGAGGTCCGAGCACAGGAAGGCGGCGGCGTTGCCCACGTCGTCGAGCGTCACGTTGCGGCGCAAGGGGGCGGTCTCGGCCACCTGCGCGAGCATCCGGCGGAAACCGGCGATGCCGACCGCGGCGAGCGTCCTCACGGGCCCGGCGGAGATGCCGTTCACGCGGATGCCGAGCGGTCCGAGATCGGCCGCGAGGAAGCGCACGCTCGCCTCGAGGCTCGCCTTGGCGAGGCCCATCACGTTGTAGTGGGGGATCGAGCGCACCGCGCCGAGATACGAGAGCGTGAGCAGCGCGCCCGCGCGTCCCTGCATGAGCGGGCGCGCGCCGCGCGCGAGCGCCGTGAGACTGTAGCTCGAGATATCGTGAGCCGCGCGAAAGGCGTCCCGCGAGGTATGGTCGATGAACCCTCCGGTGAGGGCCTCCCGGGGAGCGTTGGCGACCGCGTGGACGACGATGTCGAGGTGTCCCCACTCGTCCCTGAGGCGCGCGAACGCGGCCTCGATCTGCTCGTCGACGCCCACATCGAGCGGCAGGAGGGCGCGCGCCCCGAGCGATGCGGCGAGCGGGGCGACGCGCTCGAGCAAGCGCTCGGTCTGGTACGAGAGCGCAAGCTCGGCGCCCTCGCGATGCATGGCCCGCGCGATGCCCCAGGCGATCGAGCGGTCCGTCGCGACGCCGACGATCAGCGCGCGCTTGCCGGTGAGAAAGCCCATGCCGTTCTCCTTGTCAGAATGCGCCGAGCCGGCCGGTGAGCCGCTCGACAGGAGGCGAGTGTACTCAAGCGCCCCGGCGCGCCGCGACGGCTGTTACCGCCGCGCGAGGCGAATGAGCAGATGCTCGCCCGGCCACAGGCTCGTGCGCGAGAGCTGGTTCCAGCTCTCGATCTGCCCCACGGTCACCTGGAACACCTGGGAGATCCGGTAGAGCGTATCGCCCGTGCGCACGATGTAGGTCACTCTGCGGGTGCGCCGCAGACGGTGGGGCGGTCCCTCGTCGTCGGCGGCGTCGCTCACCGAGGCCGAGGTGAGCATCAGGCGCTGTCCGGCCCGCAGGGTGTCGCCGGGCGAGATGCCGTTGAGCAGGGCAAGGGTGCGCACGTCGACGCCATGGCGGCGCGCGATGGCCCAGAGCGAGTCGCCGCGACGGACGACGACGCGCATCCGCGGGTGCAGCATCCAGCGACCGCGGCCATCGACCCGAGCGGCGGCCCGCAGCACCTGCGGCGGCAGCTCGTTCGCGTCCGAGGGCACGCGCAGCTCCGTCCCGATGACGAGCGGACCGCTCGGCAAGTCGTTGAGCTCGCGGACCACCGCGGGCGTCGTGCTGAAGCGCCGCGCAATCCGCACCATCGAGTCCCCGTGCCGCACGACGTAGTGATCGACTCGCATGCGCTCGCTCGCGCTCAGCTGCACGACGTTCGCGCGGAAGGTCGCCGCCGCCTCGCTCGGCACGAGCAGGAAGAACGGGCCGGAGGGATCGGTGGCCCAGCGATGGAACGCAGGGTTCAGCTCGTAGATCGCCTCCGGGGAGACCCCTGCGATCTCCGCGGCCACCCTGAGGTCGATCTGGCCCTCGGTCTCGACGCGGGTGAAGTACGCCTTGTTCGGGATCGGGGAGAAGGCGAGCCCGTAGGTCTCGGGGCTTGCGACGAGGCGCTTCATGGCGAGCAGCTTCGGCACGTACTCGCGAGTCTCCGCGGGCAGCCTCAGGCTCCAGAAGTCGATCGGCCGGCCACGCTTCTCGTTGAGCTCTACGGCGGAGGTCACCACGGCCTCGCCGCAGTTGTAGGCCGCGACGGCGAGCAGCCAGTCGCCGTGGAACTCATCGTGCAGGTACTGCAGATAATCGAGCGCGGCACGTGTCGATTCGATCACGTCCCGGCGCCCGTCGTACCACCAGTTCTGCTTGAGCCCGAACCGCGACCCGGTGCCGGGGACGAACTGCCAGAGCCCGACGGCCCGTGCCCGCGAGTACGCATAGGGCTCGTAGGCGCTTTCGATGACCGGGAGCAGCGCAAGCTCGAGCGGCATCCCGCGCGCCTCGAGCTGGGTCACGATGTGGTAGAGGTACAGCTCGGCGCGCTGGAAGGACTGCTGGAGGTAATCGGGGTTCGCGATGAACCAGTCGAGCTCACGCGCGACCGCATCGTGATCGGGGTCCGCGAGCTTGAATCCCGAGCGGATCCGGTCGAGCAGATCGGCATAGGCCTCCGCTCGGGCGCCCGCGGAGCCCGCCGCTCGCGGCGCGGCGCCGGCCGCGAGTGCGAGGGAGGCCCTCGAGCCTGCCGCCTCGCCCGGGGGGCTCGCCGCGCCTCCCGAGCCCGCCTGTGCGGCTACGACCGAGCTCGCGCTAGGCGGCTGGCC
>JASHTK010000163.1 GCA_030040575.1 Gammaproteobacteria bacterium | reverse complement strand
ACGACTTCCTGGCGGGCAAGACCTTCACCCTGCGCTACGACCACGGGCCGGTGATGGAATACCGGATCGGCAGCGCCGATGAGCTCAGCTGGCGCATGAACGGCGCGGGCGAGTGGACCGAAGCGCGCTACCAGTCGTACGAGGTGGCGCCGGGCCTGTACCTCCTCGGTCATCTCCTCGCGGGCACGCCCAACCACGACGGCCACATCATCGCGGTGGATTTCCACCAGGGGCTCGTCACCTGCTACAACGGCTTTCTCAACACGCCGTATTTCGCGAACGAAGCCGGAGCGCGCACGCTGTTCGGCGTGCTCGTGATGGACGGCATTCAGCCGCCCCTGTACCGCCGCCACGCCAGGACGACCGAGATGCTCGGACGCTGCATCACCTACAACTACGCGCCCGGGCTCACCTCGATGCATCTTTACTCGACGCCGAATACGGTGTCCTGGATCATCTTCACGCCGGACGGCCACGGCGGGTTGGAGTGGAGCGGTCCGGGCGACTTCGTCAAGATCCGCGACGGCATCTACTTCATGTACTGGCTGGAGGAGGCCTGCAACGGCACGCTCGGCACCATCCTCCTCAACCTCAACATCATGCACGACGCCGGCATCGGCTATAACTGCGGCTCCCGCGGCCTCAACATGAGCGCGATCGGCGCCATCGTCCGGCATGCGGGCAAGTTCGAGGTGGACAAGTACTTCCAGGTCAGGACGTAAGGCAGGCCGACATGACCCAGGATTCGACTCCCTCGCGTCGCACGTTCCTCAAGGGCGGCGCGCTGCTCGCCGCGCCGATCGCCGCCCCGGCTTGCGCCGTGGCGCTCGCCGACGACGGGTTGCGGGCTCGCATCAAGCGGCTGGAGGATGAGGCCGCGCTCCGCGAGTTGCATGACGGCTGGCTGCGCCAGGTCAATGCCGGCGAGCGCCATGCGCTGCTCGGCGATGCGGTGCTCGGCGATGCGGTGCGCCGGATCACGGCCGATCATGCCGGCGCGCCCGACCGGATCGAGGTTGCCGCGGACGGCCGCAGCGCCGTCGGGCGTTTCGACTGTGCCGTCGAGGCGGAAATGCCGCTCGCCAAGGACTGCACGCTCGCGCAGATGGCTCATCTCCAGGGTCACGGCACCTTGCGCCGGACCGAGCGCCGCATGCTGACGGTCCACTACGTCAAGGCCGGCGGCGGCTGGCAAATCGCGCAAGTCGCATCGACGACGCTCTAGCAACGCACATCCTTCCCGCGAGCCGATTCACGGCCGCGCTGAAGGCCCGTCCCCCCGGCGCCCGTTGACGCCCCCGCAACGCTTCGATGACTGAGCCGTAGGGAATCGTCGGCTCGCGCTCGCTCGGGCTTTGCGCCCGACGTGATCATCGTGTTATATATGAGAAGATATAGCGCTTCATAGCGACACCACTTGAATTTTGGGGATCGGCATCACCGCGATGAATGCCGCTGCGGCTTCGGTCATCGCCGGCGCGCTCGCGGGCGGAGTACCGGCACCGGCAGCTTCGATCGACCGGCGCGCTCGTGAGATTCGTTCTGAGTAGCTCGCTGTTGCGAGAGCTTCTTCCAAGGAGAAGTACAATGCGGTCTGTCCGGTGGTGCGCCCTCGCGGTGCTGGCTTCGATTTTCCTCTGCAATCATGCGGCGTGGGCCCAGGAGCCTCCGGCCCCGGCCCCGGCGCCGGCTGCGGCTCCGGCCGATCCGCCCACGCCGGACGCCTGCGGGAGCTTCCACGAGTTCGCGACGACGAATTGCCCACTCACTTGGCACGGCATCACCCTCTTTGGCACGTATGACGTGGGCGTCGGCTGGGTGAGCCACGGGTTGCCGGAGAACGCCTATAACTACGAAGGCGCATCGCTCATCAACCGCAACGGCAACAACTCCGAGTGGCTCATTGCGCCGAACAACCTGTCGCAGACCGGTCTTGGCATCAAGGGCAAGGAGGAGGTTCTCGAGGGCTGGTCCGTCGTGTTCAACGCCTCGACCGGCATCAATCCGCAGTCCGGCCAGCTCGCCAACGCATCGGACACCGACATCATCAACAACGGCCTTCCGCGCGGCAGCTACTCGTATGCCATCGACGGCGCGCGCGCCGGTCAGCCCTTCAATGACGAATTCTACGGCGGTGTGTCCTCCGCGTCCCTCGGCACGCTGACCTTCGGGCGCCAGCGCGCTCTCGGCACCGATGCGATGCTCAACTACGATCCGGCCGGCGGCTCGTACGCCTTCTCGTACATCGGATACAACGGCACGATGGCCGGCGGCGGCGACACGGAGGACACGCGCTGGGACGACGCCGTGAAATATCGCTTGAGCTACGGTCCGGCTCACTTCGGCGTGATGTACAAGTTCGCCGACGGCTCCGGCGGCTGCTACTCCGCCTCCGCGACCTGGTCGGCCGCGACCTGTACGCCCGAGCAAGCGCACAACACGGCCTATGGATTCGATCTCGGCGCGGAGTACGGCCATCTCTCCGCCGATGTGGTCTACCAGCATTACAACCAGGCGATCAGCGTGCTCAACCCGCTGCTCGGAGCTCAGAGTCCGACGCAGCCCTATCAGTCGACCACCGACAGCATCAACACAAATCCCATCACCGGGCCCAATCTGATCGACACGGCCAACACGCTCTACGGCATCGTGACCGACAACAGCGCCTTGATGGTCGCCGCGAAGTACACGTGGGACCCGTTCAAGTTCTACGGCGGCTACGAGCACATCCAGCAGTTCAACCCCGATCACCCGCTCGGCGTCGGCGCCTCGGATCAGGGCGGTTACATCCTGAGCGGCGTCGAGGACAACAATCTCGATACCCCGAAGACCGTGCAGATCTGGTGGACCGGCGCCAAATACGCTTACGACAGCAAGACCGACATCACGACGGCTTGGTATCACCAGGCGCAGAACACGTTTCGGGCGCCCCCGACCTGCGTGCCCGGCGACATGCGCAGCTCCTGCGCGGGCGACCTCAACGAGTTCTCACTCTACCTGGATCATCACTTCACCAAGCGCTTCGACGTGTTCGCCGGAATCACGTACTCCGATGTGAGCGGCGGTCTTGCGATCGCCATTCCCCACGGCCCCGGCGTCCCCTATTACCACAACAGCAACACGGCGCCGGTCATCGGCGGGCGCTTCGCCTTCTGATCGGCTGGCGGGCTAAAGCTACGGCAGCGAGTTCGCCAAGCGCAGGAGTGCGGCTGAATCTGCGCAGGTGGGAGGCACTTGTTAGTGCTGCTCGTGCTCCGCCTGCCACGCCGCGAGCTCCTCCCGCGTGATCCCCAATCCTCCGATGCGCGCCGCGTCGAGATTCGCAAGCTCCGCGAGCACGTCGGAGATGAACTTCTCGCGATGTTGTGGCGCAACGTTCGCCGGCACATGCGTCGTAATCCACTCGGCTACCGTGTCCTGCGGCACCCTGGCGCGCACCAGGCTCGTCACCAACGCGCGTCGTGACATGCGATAGAGCGCAGCAATCTCATCGAACCCAACGACCTGTGAGGTCGTCTCGAAGCGCTGGCAGGTGCGCCGATACCTCGATTCAGACCAAGAGAACGGTAGTCCATCAGTACCGGTACCGCATCGCCGCGGCGATATGATTGCGAACAGCGCCGCTCGGCTCGGTTACTTCCTTGGTCGAAATTATTGGGGGAGAGGCTTGGCGATGGACGCAGCCCCAGCGATTGTCGCTGGCGGGCTACCGCGCGACACGGCTGTTTATGCACGAACGAAGAGTTTCGCCTGGCCGCAGCGGGGACGTTTTCGATTCGTCAGCAATCGTGCGTACGTGGCTACTTTGAGCGCGGATCTGCTTCGGATCTCCTTGCCTTGAGATTATCCTACCGAGGTAGTATAACGGTAAGATGAAAGCCAAGACTTCTCTTACCCTGTCGGGCGACTTGCTGAAGGAGCTGGATCGCATGGCGGGTCCGAAAGTTTCACGCTCGTCCTACATTGAACGAATCCTGCGTGATTTTGTGGAGCAACGAGCTCGACAGAAGCGCTTGGCTCAGGAAGTGGCTGCTATCAATGAGCACGCCGACAAGCTCAACTGCGAAATGAGCGACGCGCTGTCATTCCAGGCGAGGATGGATTGATTCTTGCGCCGAGGGGAGTTGTATCGCGTACGTCGTCCGCCGGGTGACAC
>JASHTK010000162.1 GCA_030040575.1 Gammaproteobacteria bacterium | reverse complement strand
GCATGGCCAGAGTGAGGATCCACGCGTTCGCGATCTCGGTCGATGGCTACGGCGCCGGTCCCGGCCAGGATCTCGACCATCCGCTCGGGGCCGGCGGGATCGCCTTGCACGAGTGGGCGTTCGCGACGCGCACATTCCACCGCATTCACGGCAGGGCCGGAGGGGAGGTGGGCCTCGACGATGAGTTCGTCGCGCGCGGATTCGAGAACGTCGGCGCCTGGATCCTCGGGCGGAACATGTTCGGGCCGGTCCGCGGACCGTGGCCGGACGAGAGCTGGAAGGGCTGGTGGGGCCCGGACCCGCCCTACCACACCCCGGTGTTCGTCTTGACCCATCACGCGCGCGCGCCCCTCACGATGGCGGGCGGAACGACCTTTCACTTCGTGACCGAAGGCATCCATGCGGCGCTCGAGCGCGCCGCGCTCGCGGCCGGTGGGCAGGATGTGAGAATCGGCGGCGGCGTTGCGACCGTCCGGCAGTATCTGCGCGCCCGGCTCGTCGATGAGCTGCACGTGGCGATCGCGCCGGTGCTGCTCGGGGGCGGGGAGCGGCTGTTCGAAGGCCTCGATGCGCTCGAGCTCGGCTACAAGGTCGCCCGCCACGTGCCAACGCCCGGGACCACCCACCTCGTGCTCGTGAAGCAGGCCTGAATGGCGAGGTCCGTTCCCGCGACGGCGGCTCTGATCGTCAGCCTCTGCTGGCTGGCGCTCATCGCGTTCTGGCTCCTCTCGGCGTCGAGCTCGAAGAAGGCGGCCCGCACCACATCCTGGTGGGCCGGCCCGGGGGTGCGAGTCGTCATCGTCATCGCGCTGCTCTATCTCGCCCGCCTGGGGGGATTTCAGCACCTGCGATTCGACGTGGCGCGCGGCACGCCGCATCCCGGCGCGCTCGCCGCGGTGATCGGGGCGATCGTGTGCGCGGCCGGAGTCGCTGTTGCCATCTGGGCCCGCGTGCACATCGGACGGAATTGGGGAATGCCCATGTCGCTTCGCGAAGGGCACGAGCTCGTCACGTCCGGCCCGTACGCGTCCATCCGCCATCCCATCTACTCCGGCATCTTGCTCACCATGATCGGCTCGGCGCTCGCGGTGGGCCCGCAATGGCTGCTGCCCTTCGTCGTGTCGCTTGTCTACTTCGTGTACGCCGCGCGGAGAGAGGAGCAGGACATGACCCAGCAGTTCCCCGACGTCTATCCCGCGTATCAGCAGCGCACCAAGATGCTGATCCCGTACCTGCTCTGAGCCGATTGCGCGCCGTCCGGCCTCGACGCCGGACCGAAGTCAGACGCCGGACGGAAGTCACGGGCTTGCGCAGCGGAAGCTCGCCGCATCATCGATGCTGCCGTGTCCGGAGTATCGCGCGACCTCGGGGTAAGGACAGAGCGGGCGAGTGCGCACGACTCGGTTGCCCAGGACCCGTCTTGCGAGGATCGAGTCCGGGGCCTTGTGCCGCTCCACCCAGCCGATCAGCGCCGAGACCGCGTCGAATTGGTCGGTGCCGTTGCCGCCGCTGCAATGGGTCATGCCGGGCACCATGAACAGACGGAAGAAATCCCGCGTGCCGGGCCCGTTGCGTGCCACGGCCCGCTCGTAGTAGCGCACGCCGACCAGGGGCTGCAGGACCTGATCGGCCCAGCCATAGGTCATGATGAGCTTGCCGCCGCGGGCTTTGAATCTCGTGAGGTCGGGGTTGGTCGCGTTCGCCTTCCGGCCCCAGGCATCGAGCAGATGCACATCGCGGTCGAAATCGAACGCTCGATAGTCGTAGTGCGGCTCGGGAGGGCTGAGCACGAGGTAGCGCATCGTCTCATTGGCGAGAGAGAAGTCGGCGGGCTTCGCGCCCGGCCTCGCCGGCACGATGAAATTCATCCAGGCGCTCGCAGGGGCGCCTGGGCCGAACGGGGGCGCGACGACCGCCTCACTGCCCGGCATGTACCCCGGAAAGAGCGACTTGCCGCGGCTGCGGGGGCCACCGTAGATCTTCATGATCGCGTCCGCCTCGCCGGCCGTCAGGCATTGCGGACCGTCCGTGCCGGCCGGACACGCGGGCACGTCCCGCCTCGCATCGAAATCGCACCGGCGCGGATCGTCGATCACGCCGTCCTTCAGTCCGTCGATTGCGTCGCACTTGCTCATGACCTTCCGCGACAGCAAGGCGAGCTTCGACTCCGTGAGCGGGGGCGCCTCGCTCAGCACCTGCTCGTTCCACAGGGCCCCAAGGGTGAACCCGGTCTGATCGATCCACGGCGAGGTCACGATGAGGCCGTCGAAATCCTGCGGGTAGCGCTCGGCCTCGATCAGCCCCTGGCGGCCGCCGTTCGAGCAGGAGTTCCAGTAGGAGCGGGCGATCGGCTTGCCGTAGTAGCGCGAGGTGATGGCCTTCGCGGTCGTCGCGGTGAGGTGCACCGCTCGATAGGCGTAGTCGAGCGCCTTCTGCGGGTTGCTGAGGATGAAGCGGCCGCCCGGCTCCGCCCGCGCATCGTGACCGGTGTTGGTCTGCGCGAACGCGAAGCCCATCGCAAGAGCGCTCGCGCGCTGGGCCGCGCGCAGCGGATCATCCAGCGATTCGCCGGCGAGGCCCCCGTTGCCGATCATGTAGAGCCGGCCGTTCCACCGATCGGGAAGGCTCACCTCGAACGCGATCTGCGGCGCGAGCGTGCCGGTGACCCGGCAGGATGCGGGGGTCGATCCGGCCGGCGGGATGGATGCGGCGCGCACGACGAGGATCTCTCGGCTGCGGTAGTGCGCGAGGGCGCTGCAGGAGGTGCGCGGCAGGATCTGCGCGCTCGAATAGTCAACGAGCGCGCTCTTCAGATCGGCAAAGGCCTGAGCGTTCGCCGACGGAACCCTCACCACGGCCGCGATCGCGGCGACAATGCTCCATCGGACGAGTCGCAGGCTCGCCTGCCTCATGGTTCTTCCCCCCTCGATGCATCGGTCACGGCGCAATTCCCCGCCCGCGGAGCTGGCCGGCTCGAAGCATAGCGCAACGTCTCGCGGCAGTCGGCGAGGACGTCCTTCCGGCCGGCCGGTGAGGGGGATCCGGGAAACATCATGCGCATTAGCCATGCGCAGGATGATGTGGTATCATTTGTGTATCGAAGGAGGAGAGCCATGCCGCGCCGAAGCGCAACTGCGACTGCACCCAAGCGGGCGACCAACGTCAGCATCCGCGGCGACCTGCTCGCGGCCGCCCGCAGCGCCGGCGTCAACTTGTCCGCCACGCTCGAGCGAGCGCTCGCTCACGAGCTGGGCGCGGCACAGCGCAGGAAGTGGCGCGAGGAGAATCGCGACGCAATCCAGGCCTACAACGAGCACATCGAGAAGCACGGCGTGTTCTCGGACGACGCGCGCCGATTCTGATGGCGCAATTCACCGTCTATCGGAACAAGAGTGCGCGCAGTAAGTCGACATTCCCATTGCTCGTAGACGCGCAGTCGGATCTGCTCGAGGACCTGCAGACTCGTGTGGTCATTCCGCTCAGCAAGGCCGCACCGCTGACCCGAAGGCCCGTGAGGGAGCTCATGCCCATTGTGCCATTCGACGGTGAAGCATACGTGCTGATGACGCCCGAGCTCGCCGGCGTCGCCCGGGCCGATCTGGGCCCTGCGGTGGGTACCCTGGCCGAGCATCGCGACGCGATTCTCGCGGCGATGGATTTTCTACTGACGGGATTCTGAAGCGGCCGTCCGGGCCCATCGCGGCTGCGGCGATCCCGCCGGGTCCGCCGATCGTCCGGTGACCGGAGGATTCGCGCGGGGGCCCGCGGAACTTGCAACTTTAGGGCGCTCGCCGCCCTCCAAGCTCTGATCGCCGCGCGATTCGCTGCCCCCGGGCTCCCCGTGGGCAGCCGGCGCAGAGAGGGGGCCGGTGAAGTACCTGGGATTCGTCCTCGCGAACCTCACCCGCGACAAGATGCGGCTGCTCATCCTCGCGGTCTCCATCGTGAGCGCGTTCATGCTGTTCGGCGCATTGTCCGCGGTGGGCGCCTTCTTCCGCGGCGGGTACCGGTTCTCGGACAATGTGCGCATCTTCATCTACCCGAAGTACACCGATACGCTCCCGATGAGCGACGTGGACCAGATCCGCCGCCTTCCCGGACTGCGGCTCGGCCAGGTGGATTTCGCGGTGGCGCGCGGTGGATACTACCGGGACCCGAAGAGCTCGCTCAACCCCCTCGCCATGAACGAGGATTTCCCCCAAGCCCCGGATACGACGGGCCGGTTCATCTGGAACGTGCAGCAGGTGCGCGACTATCGCTCGGACCGCCAGGGTGCGCTCGTCAACGAGTTCATGGCGCAGAAATACGGCTGGAAGCTCGGCGACG
>JASHTK010000161.1 GCA_030040575.1 Gammaproteobacteria bacterium | reverse complement strand
GTCGAGGCGTAGTAGCAGCCCGCCCCCCCGCAGGCGGCCACCTGGATGGTGGTCTCCGAGCACACCTCGAGCGAGGGCAGCGAGGTCGTCTGACCGAGGTGCTGGGCGATCACCTGATCGAGCGTGATCGACATGCTCGCGCCCTTCGCCTCGGTGTCCGGGTGCACGCAGGAGAGCCAGGTCGCCGGGTTGTACGTGTGCACGGACCCGAGCGCGGCCAAGTTCTCGAGATTGTCGAACGTCGTCACGTACTTCTTGAACGGCTCGAGCGGCGCGAGGGTTCGCCCGAGCGTGAAGTCCGCGCCCTTGCCGGTCGAGCTCCAGGCGTCGACGGCCTTGCCGTAGATCGTGTTGTTCATGATCGCCCCGTGCGGGATGTAGAAGAACCCCGCACGGGTCTTCGGCGCCGCCGCGGTCTTGGCGAGCGCCGTCGCGGCCGGAACCATCGCATCGAGGAACGGCAGCGCGAGTGCCACGCCGCCGCCGCGCAGGAACGTGCGCCGGGACAGATGCTTCTTGGTCAGAAAGATCGCCACTTCCGTTACTCCTGTCGCTGCTGCGTCGAGCGCATGCCGCTGCCGAGGGAGGCTACCTGGGTCTGCGCCTGGGGCCCGCGGATCGGGTGCGCATCCGGCCCCTGGCGGCGGAACGCCTCGCTGTTGACGATGCCGGTGACGAGCGCGGCGAGCGTGTAGTCGCTCGCGGCGGCGTCGCGCACGATCTTGCGGACCTGCGGCATGTCGTAGTACTCGAGCTCGCGATTGAGCGCATACATCATCAGACGCTTGGTCACCGTCGTCGGGAACAGGTCCGGGCGCCGCGTCAGATAGTGCCGCAGATCTGAAGGGTCGCGCAGCACGAGCCCGCTCGAGAGCATCGAGGTCGGATCGATCGCCACGTTTGTGACCGGATCGACCGTGCGCCAGCGCCCGGTCACGTCGAAATTCTCAAGCGCAAGCCCGAGCGGATCGATCAGGCCGTGACAGGCGCTGCAGGTCGGGTTCCTGCGGTGCGCCTCGAGGCGCTGGCGCACCGTGGTCGGCGGCTGGCCCTCGTGGAACGACAGATCCATGGCGACGTTCGGCGGCGGCGGATGAGGCGGGGTTCCCATGAGCCGGTCGAGCACGTACTCGCCGCGCAGCACGGGCGAGGTGCGATCGGCGTAGGAGGTTCTGAGCTCGAAGGCGCCCTTGCCGAGGAGCCCCCAGCGATTCGGGTCCTTGAGGATCACCTTGCGGAACTGCGGCCCGAGCACGCCCGGGATGCCGTACTGCTGGGCGAGCGAGTCGTTGACGAAGGTGTAATCGGCCGTGAGCAGGTCGGTGACGTTATGCTCGCCGAGCAGCACGCTCGCGATGAACAGCCGCGCCTCGGTCTCGAAATTCTCGCGCATATCGGCGTTGAACGAGCGGTCGAGCGGCTCAACTTGACTCAGGGTACCGAAGTTGAGCCACGAGAATGCGAAGTCGGTGACGAGCGATTCGGCGCGCGGATCCTTCAGCATGCGCGCGGCCTCGGCATCGAGGACCGCCGGGTCGGAGAGCCGTCCGTCGCCGGCGAGGGCGAGCAGCTGCGCGTCGGGGCCCTGGTCCCAGAGGAAGAAGGACAGGCGCGAGGCGAGCTCGAGGCCGCTCAAGGGGCGGGACTCCGCCGGAGCCTCGGGACCGGAGATGGCGCGGTAGAGGAAGTCCGGGCTCGAGAGGATCGCCGTGATGAGCTCGGTCACGCCGGAATCGAAGCCACCGGGCTTCAAGCGGCCGGCATCATAGAACGCCATCAGCCACTTGAGGTCATCGTCGGTCACGGGACGACGGAATGCCTCGGCCGCGAGGTGGCGCGCGATCCGCTCGGCGCAGGGTCGCTCCTCGCTCGCCTGCGTGGGCTCACAGACGAAGATCTTGGCGCGGCTCGCGCTCAAGGAAAGCCCGCGGGGCTGGTAGGGGCCGACCACCTGGATGCCGTCCCGGATGATCGGCATGCCGATCCGGAAGGTCCTGCCGCCGCCGGTCGGGTCGTTGCTCTCCGCCCAGGAGCGCTCGATGAAGGTGACGGTCACGGTGTGTGGACCGGCCGTGATCTGAATGGGAATGTTCGACACCTGGTCGACGATCGCCACTCGGCCCTTCGGTCCGTCGCGATCGGCGAGGGCGAGGTCCTGCGGCCCGCCGACCTGCCTGCGCGCGACTTCCTGGCCGTCGATCAGAATGACGAGCGTCGCGACGGTTTCCATGCCACTCGGGTACAGCCCGGCGTCGAGACTGTCTCCGTCGTGGAAGCTGAAGCGATACTCGCCGTCGGCGGGAAAGACGTGGGTGAAGCTCACGCCTCCGCGAGTGCCCAAGGGGTAGCCGTCCTTGTGATCGTATTGAGCGGGCGAGCCCGGTCCGGCCTGTCCGCCCCCTCCGCCGCCGCCGCCGAAGAAGACGCTCTCCATTTTCGGAACGGGCTCACCGACGGCGGTCTCGGCAACGTGGCGCGCCGCCGAGAGGTACTGCTGCAGGAAGGTCGGCGAGACGCTGAGGGCGCGCGCGATGTTGCTGAAGCCGTCGACTTCGATCTCGGTCGGCAGGACCTGCTGGGGATCGACATCCACATCGAGAAGTCCCTTCACGGCGGCCGCGAACTCGTTGCGGCTCAGACGCTGCAGCGGCACGTGCCCGACCCCACGATCGTTTGCCGAGGCATCGAGGGACGTGGAGAGAAAGCCGATCGCGTTATCGACCGCGAGCTGGCTCGGTTGCTTCTGTCCAGCCGGAGGCATGAGCCGCCCGGTGAGCTTCGTGATCGCCTTCTCCCAGAGCTGCGGATCCGCGCCGGGATGACTCAGATCGAGGGTGTCGAACGCGAAGCCGCCGGCCCAGTCGGTCGTGTTGTGGCACTCCGTGCAATGCGTATCGATCATGTGCGTGAACATCTGCAGGGCGCCCGAGCTCACCGCCTCCTGGCCCTGCGCGACCCCGGCCGTGAGGAGGAGCCAAGCCCAGGGCAGGCACGCACCGGCCCACCTCAGCGCGCCTTTGAATCCTGCTCCGCTCATGCGCATTCGCCCGTCCTCAAGATCTTGATCCTCGTGGCGTCATTGTGCCGCCGCATGGGCTCGAAGCGTACTCGGCGCCGAGGAGCGTCGCAAACGAAACCACGTCACATCTCACATGCCGCCGCCGCAGAGGAGACGGCCCAGGAACAAGTGCTTTTTCGATTCGTTAACTTACTGATGTCACAAGGGTTTTCGCCACCGTCCGGCGCGTCCCGCGCGCGCCCTCAGCGCAGCCCGTAGACAAGGATCCGGCTCGTGCTCGCCGATCCGGGCCAGGCGAACGACCGCATCCCGGCGGCGACCCCGAGGAGCTCGTGCCCGCGCGCGCGATACACGACGAGTCCTCCTCCGATCGACTGCCCGGTGCTCGTCTGCCACAGGATCAGTCCGTTGCGCTGATCGAGCGCAAAGACGTCCCCGCCGACATCGGCGGCAAAGACGAGGTCGCCGCCCGTCGGAGTCACGCCTGCGAGGATCGGATGGGGCGCCTTGAACCTCCAGCGCATGCGGCCGTTCTCCGCGTCGAACGCGGTGAGCCAGCCGCGCGCCGCGGCGGCCGGGTCGACGATCTCCGCCATCGAGCCGGTGCTGCCGTACCAGACCGCGCCGAGTGGCGGCACCACGAGCTTGCGCACCAGCTGCACGCGGGCGCACAGATCGACCGCCCCGACAAAGAGCGAGTCCGTCCGTGGGCTGAAGGCGGCGCCGTTCCATTCGACGCCGCCGCCCATGCCGGGACAGAAGTGAACGGCGTGGTCGCGTGAGAGCGGGGTGTTCGCGTTCTCGCGAGTGGTCGTCGGGGACTGTGAGAGGAGCGGGATGATCGGCGCCCGATCTCTCGCGGTGGGTGCCGAGCGGCCGACGGTCGAGCGGTCGAGGATCGACAGCAGGCCGTCCTTGTTCGCCGAGGCGATGATCCTGCGCCCGGCGCGCGTCGTCGCAAGCGTCGGGGCGCTGTCGACGTCCCAGTCATGGCTGTCGCGCTTGACGAGCTGGTGGTAGCCGAGGAGCCGCCCGGTCGCCGCGTCGAGCGCAATCACCGAATCCGCGTAGAGATCCTCTCCGGTGCGATCGAGCGTGTCGAAGTCGGGCGCCGGATTGCCGGCCGGCACGTAGAGGACGCCTTTCGCTTGATCGAGCGTGAAGGACGTCCAGAACGCACCGCCCGAGATCGGCAGCCGCCGATTGGTCCATGTCGCGCGTGCGCGCCCGTGCGCGGGCACCACATCGAAGCGCCAGAGGAGGTGCCCGTCGCGGGCATCGAGCGCGAAGACGTGACCGGTGACACCGACCGTGTCTCCGCCCGCGTTGCCGACGTACACGCGCCCGTCCGCGGCGATCGGCGCCATGGGAATGGAGATGCCCCGTCCCTGCACCGGGAGCGCGCGGTCCCAGAGCAGGCGGCCGTCTGCCGCATCGAGGGCGATCACGTGCGCGTCGGCGGTCCCCCGGTAGAGCCGCCCATCGAGGTAGGCGAAGCCGCGATTGACCGCAAGGCCGGGCGGGCCGGCGCTCTTTGCGTGGCGACTCCACTTCTCCTTGCAGCTCGCGGCATCGATCGCGTAGGACCCCTCGAACGTCGTGAAGTACATCGTCCCGTGGACGACGAGCG
This sequence comes from Gammaproteobacteria bacterium, assembly GCA_030040575.1. Classification (GTDB taxonomy): domain Bacteria; phylum Pseudomonadota; class Gammaproteobacteria; order Steroidobacterales; family Steroidobacteraceae; genus JASHUC01. Next base: position 4,211 of record JASHTK010000161.1, on the reverse strand, counting down.
GACCGGTCTGAAAGGCCACCACCTCCGGAAGCGTGTACTCGCAGCGCAACGCGAGCCGCCCGACGTTCGCGGTGGTGATCGCCGCGAGCGGCGAGTACCGGTCGCCGGCGAGCGTCCGGTTGTACGCCGGCCAGTCGGATTCGGGCGCCGTGTGCGGCGCGGCGCTTGCGATCCCGGCGCAAGCGGCGAGCGCGGCGAGCACGGCGAGCACGGCGGGCGCGACAGGGCGACGATAGGACTTCGACATGCTCGATCCCCTTCGGCTCGTAAAGCTCGATTGAGCGTAGCGCGAGCCGCCCGAGAGGCATCCCGGTTGCATGGATCGAAAATCATCCTCGCCGCTGCCGCAGGGGTCAACGTGCGGCCGGCGACCGCCACTGCGCCGGTGACGGGCGCCGTGGTCACCGCCCCTCCCGAGCTCAGGGGTGGCTGTTCCAGCCGCGCGGCCGGCGCGGATAGTGGATCGAGACGCGTGCGCGGCGCGCTCCGCACGCCGAGCAGCGCAGCCGCCGCAGCGCCGCCGAGAGCGGCGTGTCCCAGCCGATGATGCGCGCGAGCGCCGCGGCGGGCATGTTCCGCTCGTGATGACAGGCAGGGCAGCTCACCGAGACGATGCCGTCGCGGTGAGCGGAGAGCTGCGACTCAGCAGAGAGCCGAATGGCCACGAGCGCCAAGCCTAGAAAGCCGCACGCGCGGCTGTCCATGCAGTACCATGGCGCGCGCGGAACTGGATGGGTGACCTCATGTGCGGGCGGTACGTTCTCGCCCAGATCGAGAAGGCCGTGCGCGAGTTCGGCCTCGAGCGCGCCTCCTGGGCGCTCGCGCCGAGTTACAACATCGCCCCGTCCCGGAGTGTGCCGGTCGTGCGCCTCGCAGCCGACGGCGTGCGCGAAGGCGTCATGATGCGCTGGGGCCTGATCCCGTTCTTCGCCCAGGGCGAGCCGCCGAAATACTCGACGTTCAATGCGACGGTGGAGAGGATCGAGACCGGACCGGCCTGGCGGGGCCCGTGGCGGCGCGGCCAGCGATGCATCCTCCCGGCGACGGCGTTCTACGAGTGGCATCTCAACGCCGACGGCAGCAAGCAGCCGTTTGCGATCGAGGTCGTGGACCAGCCTCTGTTCGGCTTCGCCGGGTTGTGGGAGCGCTCCGTGCGCGCGGACGGCGCGGCCATCGAGTCCTGCGCGATCATCACCTTACCCGCCAACGAGCGGATGGCCGAGATCCACAACTCAAAGAAGCGCATGCCGGCGATCCTGCGCGCCGCCGATCGAGCGTCGTGGCTCTCCTCCAGCGCCGCGCAGGCACAGGCGCTGCTCGTGCCGTATCCCGGCGAGCTGCTCCACGCGTACCGCGTGAGCCACCGGATCAACTCGCCGCGGAGCGACGATGCGGGGCTGGTGCAGCCGCTCGCGGCCGACTAGCACCGCGGCCGAGGCCGCTCGCCCGCGAGCGCGCCTGCAGCGTTGCCGCCTCCCGAGGCGTGCGTTACGATCCGGCCGCGATTGCGCGCAACCCTCCCGGCCGACCTGCTGAGCCGGCGCACTCTTTGCCATGTCAACAGGTCCTAACCGGCGCGAATTCCTGCAGGCCGCGGCCGCCTCGGCCTTGCCCCTCGGCGCGGGCACGGCGAGCGCCGTTCGCGCCGTCCTCATCGACGAGCGCCATCGGGAGGCGCGCGCGTTCGGCGCGCGCTTCGCCGGCCGCGGCGTGACCGGGTATGCGCTGCCCGAGGGGGATATCACCGAGGTCTGGCGGCGCAAGATCGGTCCCGCCTGGAAGCGCGAGCCCTTCGCTCTCGCCGGCCTCACGGAGCGCCCTGCGCTCTTCTGCCTCGAGCAGCTCGGCTGGAGCTGCGGCCTGCGCGTCCTCTTTCACGGCGAGCACGTCGTCTACCGCGGGGGCACCGACCACTCGCTCCTGCGGGGCGCGGAGGCCCTCAGCGGCTCACCGCGCGGCCTCGAGCGGGCCGGCGCGCGGTGGCCGGCGCTCCTCGCCGATGCCCTGGCAGGCTATCCCGGACCGGCACGCCGCATTCGCCCGGGTCCGAGCCTCGCGGCGCTCGCGCCCGCCCTGCCCGACTCCGCGCAGTTGCTGACCTCCTGGATCATCGCCCCGGCCTGATCGAGCCGCCGCCCCTCCGGAGCCTTGCCATGGCCATTCCTCCGAACGTCACTCCGGCCGCCTTCGATGCCGCGCTCGCCGCCTGGCGCGCGGCCGTGGGGTCCGAGTGGGTTTTCACCGCCGCCGAGGACGTGGCGCTCTATCGCGATGCCTACTCGCCCTACTGGGGCGAGCCCGAGGAGCGCGTCGCCTCCGCCGCCGTGGCGCCCGCAACGCTCGAGCAGGTTCAGGCGGTGGTGCGCGCCGCAAACGCGCACCGCATTCCGCTCTATCCCATCTCGACGGGCCGCAACCTCGCCTATGGCGGCTCGGCGCCCGTCTACTCCGGCAGCGTGGTGCTCGACCTGAAGCGCATGAACCGCGTGCTCGAGGTGAACGAGCGCAACGCCTACGCGCTCGTTGAGCCGGGAGTGAGCTACTTCGACCTCTACGATTACATCGAGCAGGCGGGTCTCGATGTGTGGATCGACCCTCCGGACCCGGGCTGGGGCAGCGTCATCGGCAATGCCCTCGACGGCGGGGCTGGGTGGACCGCCTCGCCGTTCCGCGACCACTTCGGCGCGCACTGCGGCCTCGAGATTGTGCTCGCGAGCGGCGAGGTCGTGCGCACGGGGATGGGCGCGCTGCCGAACTCGAAGAGTTGGCAGCACAACCGCTGGGGCTACGGTCCGTGGGTCGATGGCTTGTTCCGGCAGTCGAACTTCGGCGTCGTCACCAAGATGGGCCTCTATCTGATGCCGCGGCCGGAGGCGCTCTACTCCGCCGCGGCGACCACCGAGCGCGACGCGGACATCGTGCCGATGCTCGACGTGCTCAACCGCCTCGAGAACGAGCACATCGTCAATGGCTCGACCGGCATCTTCGGGGGACCGGACGGCGCGGCCGCGAGCTTCCCGACGTGGACGTGCTCGGTGCCGATCTACGGGCCGGAGAAGGTCGTGCGGGCACAGATGGACTATGCCAAGGCGAGATTCACCGCCATCCCCGGGGTGAGGTTCACCGAGGGCGAGCTGTTGCGTACGCCGCTCTCGCCCGAGGCGCAGGCGCGCGTGCGGCTCGTGAACTTCGGCATTCCGAACCTCTCCACCTTTGCGATGCTCGGGCGCTCGCCGAGCAATCCGGATCCGGCGGGCGGACACATCGGCTTCTCGCCGATCGTGCCGCGCACCGGGGAGGCGTTGCTCGAATTCAAGCGCTTCTATCGGGAGAACCTCGCAAAGTTGAGCGGCGGGGAAGACCTCGGCATCGTGGGCCCGGTGTACATGACCTGCTGGGACCGCACCCTGGTGTGCCTCATCATGTTCCCCATCGGACGCGACCCGGCGCGCAACGCGAAGATCCGCAGCGCCTTCGAGGGCTGGGTGAGGCTCGCCGCGGCGCGCGGCTGGGCGGAGTACCGCGCACCCGCCGCCTTCCAGGACCTCATCGCCGACACCTATTCCTTCAATCACCACGCGCTGCGGCGCCTCAACGAGACTTTGAAGGATGCCGTCGATCCGAACGGCATCCTCTCGGCCGGCCGCTATGGGATCTGGCCCAAGCATCTCCGCAAGGTGTGAGGAAATGAGCCGCTCAGCGAACCGCACGTTGCAGATCACGCCCTTGGCGCTGCTGCTGGCCGTTGCCACATCGAGCGCCAGAGCGGCCCCGCCAACCGTCGAGCCCCTCGAATCCGGTCGGGCGGTTTACGAGCACTGGTGCGCTCCCTGCCACGCGGCGGGGCCGGGCCATCCGGGTACGCAGTCGCTGCAGGTGAAGTACGGTGGGAGGATTCCGCCGGTCCTGCTCGATCGAACCGATCTGACGCCGCAGCTCGTCGCGCAGTTCGTGCGTCAGGGCGTCTTATCGATGGCACCGTTTCGGAAAACGGAGATCACCGACGCCGAGCTCGCAGCCCTGGCCGCTTACGTCGCGCGCAATCACAAGGCTCCCTGAAACGGAACCGGCAGCTCTCGACGCTACTGAAGCTGCTGGACGTTACTGATTCTGACGCCGATCACTGTTTGCGGACCTCCGCCCTGGGTGTCGAGGTCCGTCAATACGAACGCCGTACCGTCGGAGTTCACGGCGCCCAGGCTGTATTCAAA
>JASHTK010000160.1 GCA_030040575.1 Gammaproteobacteria bacterium | reverse complement strand
CATCGAGGAGGATCACGGAGTAGGGCCGGCGCCGCACGGCCTCGGTGAGATAGCCGCCCTCCTCGTAGCCGACGTAGCCCGGGGGCGCCCCGATGAGGCGCGCGACGGAGTGCTTTTCCATGAACTCCGACATGTCGATGCGGATCAGGGCGTCCTCGGTGTCGAACAGAAAGTCCGCGAGCGCCTTGCAGAGCTCGGTCTTGCCGACGCCGGTCGGCCCGAGGAACAGGAACGAGCCGTTCGGACGGCGCGGATCGGAAAGCCCCGCGCGCGAGCGCCGGATCGCATCCGAGACGATGCGCACCGCCTCGTCCTGGCCGACCACCCGCCTCTCGAGCTCCCCTTCCATCCTCAGCAGCTTCTCCTTCTCGCCCTCGAGCATCTTCGCGACGGGGATGCCGGTCCACTTGGAGACGACCTCGGCGATCTCCTCCTCCGTCACCTTGTTCCGCACGAGATGGGTCTCCTGCTGCTCCGCGGCCGTCGCCTCCGCGAGGCGCTTCTCGAGCTCGGGAATCCGCCCGTATTGCAGCTCCGCCATGCGGCCGAGATTGCCGGCGCGGCGCGCGGCGTCGAACTCCGTTCGCGTGCGCTCGAGCTCCTCGCGGATCTGGGCCGAGCTCTGCAGGGTCGCCTTCTCGGACTTCCACACCTCCTCGAGGTCCGCGTACTCCTTCTCGAGATTGCGCAGCGTCTCCTCGAGCGTCTGCAGGCGCTTGCGCGAGGCCTCGTCCTGCTCCTTCTTCAGCGCCTCCTGCTCGATCTTGAGCTGGATGATGCGCCGCTCCAGCCGGTCGAGCGCCTCGGGCTTGGAGTCGATCTCCATGCGGATGCGCGCGGCCGCCTCGTCGATGAGGTCGATGGCCTTGTCGGGCAGCTGCCGGTCGGTGATGTACCGGTGCGACAGCGTCGCCGCCGCGACGATCGCCGGATCGGTGATGTCCACTCCGTGATGCACCTCGTAGCGCTCCTGCAGGCCGCGCAGGATCGCGATGGTGTCCTCGACGGAGGGCTCATCGACCAGCACGCGCTGGAAGCGCCGCTCGAGCGCGGCATCCTTCTCGATGTACTTGCGGTACTCATCGAGCGTCGTCGCGCCGATGCAGTGCAGCTCGCCGCGCGCGAGCGCGGGCTTCAGCATGTTGCCGGCGTCCATCGAGCCCTCGGCGCGGCCGGCGCCGACGACCGTGTGCAGCTCGTCGATGAACAGGATGATGCTGCCCTCCTGCTTCGCGAGGTCGTTGAGCACGCCCTTCAGGCGCTCCTCGAACTCGCCGCGGAACTTGGCGCCCGCGATGAGGGCGCCCATGTCGAGCGCCAGGATCCGCTTGCGCCGCAGGCCCTCGGGCACCTCGCCGTTGACGATGCGCTGCGCGAGCCCCTCGACGATCGCGGTCTTGCCGACGCCGGGCTCCCCGATCAGCACCGGATTGTTCTTGGTGCGCCGCTGCAGGACCTGGATCGTGCGTCGGATCTCATCGTCCCGCCCGATGACCGGATCGAGCTTACCGGAGCCTGCGCGCTCGGTGAGGTCGATCGTGTACTTCTCGAGCGCGCCGCGCTGCTCCTCCGCATTCGCATCAGTCACCTTCTCCCCGCCGCGCACCTCCTCGATCGCCTTCTCGACGGCCCCGCGAACGACGCCGGCGTCCTTCAGCAGCCGAGCGAGGGTCGCCTTGTCGTCGAAGGCGGCGAGGACGTAGAGCTCGCTCGAGATGAACTGATCCCCGCGCTGCTGGGCGAGCTTGTCCGTCACGTTGAGCAAGCGCACGAGGTCGTTCGAGAGGTGAACCTCCCCGGGCGTGCCCTGCACCGTCGGCAGGCCGTCGAGGCTCGCGAGCAGCTCGGCGCGCAGCTTGTTGAGGTTGGCGCCGACCTTCAGGAGCAGCGGCCGGACCGTCCCGCCCTGCTGGTCGATCAGCGCGAGCAGCACGTGCGCCGGCTCCATGAACGCGTGGTCGCGACCGACCGCGAGCGACTGCGCATCGGCCAGCGCCGCCTGGAACTTGCTCGTCAGCTTGTCCTGTCGCATGGGAGACCTCGCCCGGGGGATCGAGCTTGTTGTGGGGGCATGACGCCCGGGTTCAAGGCTCCCCTGGAGCGCCGGCCCGGGCGCGACGAGGCGTCGCGGAGCATGCGCTCCCCCTCAGGGTCGAGCATCAGAATTCTCCGGGAGACTCGGGCATCGCGATCCACGCGGGTCTGTCTGTCAAAGCACCGATAACAGCTAAAAGTAATGATAATATTAGACATATAGATGTCGTTTATATACACTACTTTTCGTGGCTCACTGGCGCGACCGACACCTCGTCCCCGAGCTCCAGAGAAGCAGCGGCTTCTGGCCGGTCAGCGGCGTGCTCGGGCTGCGGCAAGCCGGGAAGTCCACCCTGCTCTCGAGTCTGCTCAAGCTTCCGAACCACGTCACGCTCGATGAGGAGGACGCGCTCGAGGACGCCCGCCTCTCGGCCAAGAACTTCCTCGCCAAGCTCCGCACTCCGGTCGCGATCGACGAAGCCCAGAAAGCGCCTGCGCTCTTCGATGCGATCAAATTCGAGGTCGACGAGCGGCGGGAGCCGGGGCGGTACTTCCTCACGGGATCGTCTCAGTTCTCCGCCCGACTCGGCATTCGCGAGCCCCTCACCGGCAGGATCGGCCTGCACTATCTGTACCCCATGACGCTCGCCGAGGCGCACCGGATCGAATTCTCATCGATGCACGCCGCGCCGCTTCATGGCGGCGCGCCGCGCTTCCCTCAGCGCCAGGCGCTCGAGCAACTGCAGTGCGGGGGCCTGCCAACCCCGCTCTTCGCACGCGGCGTCGAGGAGCGCCGGGCATACTTCACGAGCTGGCTCGAAACCACCGTGGTCCGCGATGCGGCGCGGGCCTACGCCGGCCGCTACGACCCCGACGTGACGTGGTCCATTCTCCGGCAGATGGCGCGGACCCTCGCGGCAGGGGAAACACCGACGCTCAAGCATTTCAGGCAGCATTTTCGCACGCTGCGCCGCTACCTTCAGGCGCTCGAGGACATCTTTCTCCTCCAGAGGCTGAGCCCGCACGATGCGAGCGTGGCGCAAGACATCTGGCTGCCCACGGACACGGGGGTCGCGAGTCATCTGATGGAGGGAGCTCTCGGTGAGGGGCGCTCCTTGAGCCTCGGGAGGATATTCTTGCTGAAGGAGATTCGAGCCGTGGCGGAGTACGCCGGCAGGCGCATTCCCGCCGTCTACTACAAGAGCGCGCGAGCGAGCCCGGTGGACCTTCTCTGGTCGGGCATTCCGATCAAGGTCTCGGTGAGCCCGAAGTCTCGAGTCGCCTACGACGAGAGAGCCCTCGCCGCCGCAATGAAGAAACTCGGGGCGAAGAGAGCGGTGCTCGCCTGGGCGCACGACGGTGTCGAGATTGCGCCCGAGGGCATCTCCCGCGTGCCCTGGACCTACTGGTCCTGACCGCTCTCGATCCACACGAGCGCAGCCATCCGGCCGCAGCGGCCGTCCCGCCGGTACGAGAAGAACCTCTTCGGGTCGGCGTAGGTGCACCAGCCGCCGCCTGAGATCGCGCGAAGGCCGAGCGTCTCGAGCTGCCGGCGTGCGATCGCACTGAGGTCGCATTGCCAGCGTCCTCGGGCGTTGCGGACGAACGCCCGGCCGGCGCCCCCCTCCACGGCGAGGAGGGCCGTGCGCACTTCCTCGCCGACCTCGAAATGCTGCGCGCCGATGCCGGGACCGATCCAGGCGAGGAGCTCGGGGGGTCCCACCCCGAGCGCGCGCACCGTCGCCTCGAGCACTCGCGCGGCGAGGCCCCGCCAGCCGGCGTGGGCGGCGCCAACGGCCGTGCCATCGCGCGCGGCGAGGAGAACCGGCAAGCAATCGGCCACTTGGATCGCACAGACTCGTCCCGGCGAGTGCGTGACGGCTGCGTCGGCACGCCGCGGCTCGGCCGTCGCGCCGCCCGGTTCGCGGCTCGGCGCGCCTCGGCCGCCCCGTGGCGATTCGTCGTCATCGAGGTTCACGACTCCCGCGCCGTGCACCTGGATGAGCCAGGAAGGCTCGGCGGGCAGCCGGAGCGCCTGGCGCACGCGCCGGCGGTTCTCGGCGACCGCGTCCGGCGTGTCGCCGGTCTGCTCACTGCCGACGTTGAGCGCATCGAACGGTGGTGAGCTCACGCCGCCCTGCCGCAACGTGAACGCCGCGCGCACGGCGGGCGGCGCGGGCCAGTCGGGGGCGATGAGGGGAAGCACGGGATCACTCGCGCTCGAATGGCCCGCCGGGACCGTCATGGCTGCACCGCGCGCACGTCGGCCGCGAGCGCCTCGATCAGGCCGGTCATATCCTCGGGCAACGGCGCCTCCCACTGCATCGTCCGTCCCGTTCGCGGGTGGTCGAGCTGCAGCCGCGCGGCGTGTAACGCCTGCCGCTTGAACGAGTCGAGCGCCTCAATAAGAGCTGGCCCGCTCGCCGGCGGGATGCGACGTCGGCCTCCGTAGACGGGATCTCCGACGAGGGGGTGGCCGATGTGCGCAAGGTGGACCCGGATCTGGTGGGTCCGGCCGGTCTCAAGTTGGGCCTCGATGAGCGTGTGCGCGCGAAAGCGGCGCACGACCTTCACATGCGTGACCGCCGCGCGACCATCGCGGCGCACCGTCATCCGCGTGCGGCTCGTGCGGTGGCGCCCGATCGGCTCCTCGATGCGGCGCCCGCCGGTCATGACTCCGGTGCAGATCGCGAGATACCGCCGCTCGATGCCGTGCGCCGCGAGCGCCGCCGCGAGGCGCGTGTGCGCCTCGACCGTGCGCGCGACCAGGAGCAGACCGCTCGTATCGCGATCGAGCCGGTGCACGAGGCCGGCGCGCGGCACCACTGCGAGCGCCGGATCGAGCGCGAGCAGCGCGTTCTGCAGCGTGCGGGAGGGATGGCCGGCGCCGGGATGCACGACGAGCCCCGCGGGCTTGTTGATGACGAGCAGCGCCCGGTCCTCGAACACCACATCGAGCGCGAGGGCCTCGGGAGCGACCGTGGCTTCGGCGGCGAGCCGCGCCTCGATGCGCACCTGCTCCCCGCCCGCCACCTTGTCGCGCCCGCGCGAGGCCCGTCCCTCGACCCGCACGGATCCGAGGTCGATCCAGCTCTTCAGGCGCGCCCGCGAGTACTGCGGCAGCACCCTCGCCAGGGCCTGGTCGAGCCGCAGGCCCGCGAGCTCGGCGGGGAGCGTCAGGTCGTGGATTCGGAACTCCTCGGTCACGGGGCAGGTCGTAAGTCACGATCGGCGGATTGGCTATACTGCTCCATTGACCCGCAGCCATCGAGGGGCCTTAAAGAACTCATGTCCGCGTCCGCACTCGCACGGAGCATGGTGCTTGCACTCTGCCTCGCCTGCCTCGCCACCTCGGGCTGCCATCTGTTCGGCCGCAAGAAGCGCCAGGAGACCAATCCCGAGATCCTCTACCAGCGGGCGCACCGCGAGCTCGTCAACTACGACTACAAGGGGGCGATCAAGCTCTACGAGGACCTCACTGCGCGCTTCCCCTTCACCGACCAGGCGCGGCAGGCGCGGATCGACCTCATCTTTGCGTACTACCGCAACGGCGAGGCGGATTCGGCGACCGACGCGGCGGATGAGTTCATCCGCGAGAACCCGACCCATCCCCGGGTGGACTATGCGTGGTACGTGAAGGGCCTCGTGTACTTCCAGCGCTCCCCGAATTTGGCCGAGCGACTCTTCCACGTCGACCTCACCCAGCGCCCGCCGGACAACGAGTTGAAGGCGTTCGACGCCTTCCGCACGGTCGTCGAGCAGTACCCGAGGAGCGCCTACGCCTACGACGCCCGCCAGCGGATGATCTACCTGCGCAATCGGCTCGCGAACTACGACGTGCACGTCGCCGACTACTACATGCGCCGCGGCGCATACGTCGGAGCCGCGCGGCGCGCGAACGACTGCATCGAGGAGTACGACGGTGCGCCCGCGGTTCAACAGGCGCTCGTGATCATGGCGGCCGCGTACGACAAGCTCGGACTGAAGCAGCGGGCCGCGCAGGCGCGGGCGGTCTACCAGCTGAACTTCCCGCCGTCCGCACGCCAGGGCACGGACCACTCCCACCACTGGTGGAAGTTCTGGCAGCGGTGACCGGCCCGCGACCGTCAGGTCGCTATCGCCGGTATCCGTTGGTGATCGGATAGCGCCAGTCCCGCCCGAACGCGCGCCGGCTCACCCGCACGCCCGGCGGGGCCTGGCGCCGCTTGTACTCGTTGCGCTTGACCAGATCGAGCACGCGGCCGACCGTCGTCCGGTCGAAGCCCCGGGCCTCGATCTCGTCCACGGACAGATCCTCCTCGATGAACGCCTCGAGGATCGGGTCGAGCACGTCGTACGGCGGGAGCGAGTCCGAATCCTTCTGATCCGGCCGCAGCTCCGCGGTCGGCGCCCGATCGATCACCCGCTGCGGGATCACCCGCTCGCGGCGGTTGCGGTAGGCGGCGAGCCGGTAGACGAGGAGCTTGCTGCAGTCCTTGATGGGCGCGAACCCGCCCGCCATGTCGCCGTAGAGCGTCGCGTAGCCGACCGCCATCTCGCTCTTGTTCCCGGTCGTGAGCAGCATCCTGCCGGTCTTGTTCGAGATGCCCATGAGGATCAGCATCCGGCAGCGCGACTGGATGTTCTCCTCCGCGCTGTCGGGCGG
>JASHTK010000159.1 GCA_030040575.1 Gammaproteobacteria bacterium | reverse complement strand
ATCCACGACGCGCTGGTACTGGATCGAGGCATCCGCCTTGATGATCACCGGAAGGTTGGGATTGGCCGCCTTGTACTGGCGGAGCTGGTTCTCCAGCTCGCTCATCGTCACGGGAAAGGTATCGAGGTAGATCGTACCGTCGCCGGTGATGGTGATCGCCTTGGTCTTGTTTTCGGCGAGACTCGGTTGCGCGCTCGCCTTGGGCAGGTTGACCTTGATACCCTGGACCGTTGCCGTCGTCATGATGATGAAGATGACGAGCAGCACGTACGCGAGATCGAGCATCGGGGTGATGTTGATCTCGTCGTAAACGTCCTTCTCACCGCCCACTGCGCCGGCCATGCGGCCTCTCCTTCAGGAGTACGTCTCGGCGATCCTCGCGACGAATTCGTCCACGAACACGCGCATGTCTGCCGCGATCTCCTTCACTCGGGTGTTGAGATAGTTATAGCCGAACAAGCACGGGATCGCCACGCCCAGGCCGGCGACGGTCGCGACGAGCGCGGCGGCAGTGCCGGGCGCAATGGCGTTGACGTTCACGTCACCCGAGGCGGCAATCGCGGCAAAGGTGATCATGACCCCGATCACCGTGCCGAGCAGCCCGAGGAACGGTCCGCCCGCGATGGCAACCGTGAGCCAGACCATCTGGCTGTTGAGCCTCTGCACCAGCCGAGTGAGAGAGGCATCGAGGCTCGCGCGGATCGCCTCGATCGACTGTGCCGAGAGCGTGCGGACTCTGTCCGCTCCGGCGGCCTGGCCCTCCAGGCGCTTCAGCGTCTCGCGCATCCCGTGATGGTAAAGCGGCCAGAGCGTCGAGGCGCCAAAGCTGCCGCCGTCGTCGAGCTCGCCGGCTTCCTCCTCCTTCCGCACCGAGCCCGCGAGTCGTCGCTCGAGCGCCGCCGGATCGCCCGACAGCTTGGTGAATTCCGCGAGGAATTGCTTGTTGCCGCTCGCGACCCGAGCGAGGAAGATGCCTTTGACTCCCATGATGATGAGCGCCATGAAGAACATGAACGCGAGGACGCCGATGATGACCCAGCCGTCCACGGTGACGTTGCGCAGCGTCACCGCGAAATACGACTCGCCGCCGCCCTCCTTCTGGGTGTCGGCGCCGTACACGGTGAGCGGCGCGACCATCCCCTCGCTGCGCGCCGCCGCTTTGAGCCAGTCGGTGCTGCGTGCGACGTTCGAGACCTCGAGCTCATCGAGTGCGCCGCTGAAATAGTGGTCGCCGGCGGCGGACCCGCCGATCGTGAGCGTGCCGCCGATCTCCGCGGACTCGGCGTCCGCTCGCCCGGCTTCGGCGCCGTCGACGAGCAGCGTGAGGTGACCGTCACCAATGCGCATCGCGAGGTGGTGCCACTCGCCCGTCGTGAGCGCGCCGGCCTGCTGTACGGCGATCGGCGATCCCGTGCCGCCGCTGTAGCGGACGAAGGCCCGAGTGCCGTCGATCCCGAGCGTGAGCTCTCGGCCCTGATCCGCGAGCTGCGCGAGGTCGGCCTGCGTCTGACCGGCATCGATGCGTACCCAGGCCGAAAGGGTCAAGCCCTTGCCGGCGAGCAGGCGTGCCGCGCCGGCGGCCGGGATCGAGATCACCTGGCTCCCCGCGAATCTCACGCCGGATGCAATGAGCGAGGCAGAGGTGACTTCCGCCGTGAATTTCGTCGGATCGGTCTTGTAGCCGGTCGAATCCTGGGCAGCGCCCGCCGCGGCCCCGAAGTGATAGACGAGCGCCTGATTCGCATCGTACGTTCCCGCCGCGTCGGAGTCGCTCGGCACAGCCTCCGTGTGGCCGTAGTACAGGAAGATCTTGTCTGTCTTGGCCCCGCCCGTGAGGCGCGGGACGCGCACCCAGATGAAGGCGAGCTGCGACTGCGCATCGAAGCGGTCGATGTGAAACTTGAGCGGCGTCTTGTCGTCCGAGGCCACGAAGCGGATGTCCGAGCCGTCGGGCTTCACGTCGCTGAAGTACTGAAAATTGCCGATGCTGAGCCGGATCAGAACCGGGACATCGGTGAGCGAGCCGGTGATGTCCGCCCCGGTGGGCGACAGATCGAAGTCGATCTCCTTGCGATACTGCCAGTCGCCGTTCCACCACGCCTGCGCGCTCGCGGCCCACGCGCCGCTCACGAGGAGGAAGCTCGACAGCCACAGCGCTCGAGAAGCTCTTCCCAAGCGTCAGCCCCCGCCGGAGGGGCCCGGCGACTTGACGCGCAGCGCCTCGGCGCGCTGCCGGTACTCGAGCGCCAGATTGTCGACTTCGGCGCGCTTGATCCGGGTGAACGGCTCGGACCTCGCGAGATAGCCGAACAGGCTCTGGTGCTCGTAGCGATCGAGGACCTGATCCGTGACCTGATAGAGCGCGGAGTTCGCCGCGGCGCATTTGTCGAAGGCGCTCTTGCTCTGCGCGAGCGCGGCTTTCACTTGCGCACGGTCCGTCTCGGTGTCTCTCAACTGGTCGATCGTCTCGCGAAAGCGCGCGATCAGCTCATCCATCCTGCTCTGGTACGCCGCGAGTGTCTTGCTGGTGCCCGCGTTCGCCGCCTGCGCCGCCGCGAGCTGCGTCTCGTTGCGGCTCGCATCGGCCTTGGAGGCCGCGAGCTGCTGCCTCGCCGCAGCGAGCTGCCGACCTGCATCCTCCAGATCCTTCTTCAGCTTCGCATTGTCCTGTTGCAACTGGTCGCGCTCGCCGAGCGCCTGCTGGTACTGTTGCATGAGCTCCGCGTTCGCCTCGCCGCCGCTGCGCTCGACCTGCGCCATGACGGGCCGCACCGCAAGCGCGATGAGAAGCGCGAGCGCGCCGAGAGACCTCGAGAGGTTCATGGTACGCGCCTCCGTCAGAACTTCGTGTTCACGTCGAGCTGCCAGATATCGAGCCCGTAGCGCGGGCCCGTGATCTCGTTGCCGCTCAGGTAGCGCAGCCGGACCCAGGTGTTCCTCGCGATGCCGTAGGAGGTCCAGAGCGTGTAGCCCTCGGCGTTCGTCCCTCCTTCGTGAAAATCCGCGTCCGTCCACGCATCGAGCACCGCATCGGCCTGAACGTACCGGTATCCGACTGCCGCGCGCCACAGGCCGAACGCATCGACGACCGGGTCCCCGAAGCTCACCTCCCCGACGTAGCCCTTGTCCTGGGGTGAGCCGATGACCGTGCCGGTCTCCTCCTCGATCTGCGCGAGGTTGTAGCCGATGTTGCGCACCCCTTCGGCCTTCAGGAGCAGCGAGTAGCGCGCGAAGTCCTGCTCGAACGTGGCCGCGACATCGGCGATCCGAAAGTGCGCGGCGAGGCCGAACAGACTGTCCGCCGCCTCATCGACACCGGGTACGTTGACGATGTCGAACATCGTATTGCCCCATTGCACGAAGGGAGGGGCCGTGTAGTTGAGCAAGGTGGAGTACGGCGCGTTGAGCTCGCCCGTCACTTTCAGGAAGTCGTAATAGGCGACGGCGACCCGCAGATGCTCAGCCCCGTCGGCGAAGCGCAGGTTCGTGCCGACCTGCGCGCCGAGCATCCACTTGTCCTGCTGCGACTGCAGCGGCACCTCGAGCATGGGGAAGGCGCCCCAGGTGAGGTACACATGCGAGCGGTCACCACCCCCCGCACCCCAGCCGAGGCGCAGCGTATCGGCCACGCCCTCGAACGTGAGATCGTTCGCGTACACGAGCTCCGTCGGCGCGAACCAGGGATTGCCGATGCGTCCGCCCTCGAGCGTCGTGAGCGCGAGCGCGCCCGGCGGGCTCGAATCCCAGACGATGTACGCCTCGTCGATGCCGACCGTGTAGCGGTTCCCGTACGTGCCGAGCGTCTGGCTCTCCGAGCCGGCGACGTCCGTCAACGAGCCGGACGCGAGCCGGATGTAGGCTCTCAAGGTGTCCGTGAGCTCCCCCTCGACACCGAGCCTCGCCCGCAGCCGCATCCGATAGCGATCCTCGGTCGTGTCGATGAAGGGATAGGCGGTATTGCCGATGCCTCCGACGGCGTTCACGGCGTTGTAGTCGAGCAGCTCGTCGTAGGAGTTGTCCCTCGGGAACAGATCCGCTTGGCCGCGCAGGGTGAGATCCCCGAAGACGGACACCCGGGAGAGCCAGTCGGGCAGCGCGGCGGGAATGCCCCACTTCTCCTGCTTCGCTTGCTGCTTCACGTCCGCGACCACGATGGGCTCCACGCTCTGCTCGACCTGCTTGCTGATCGCGTCCTGCACGATCTGTGGCACATACGGCACCCGCACGGCGTTCTGCTCCTCCTTCGCGACCTCGGCATTCTTTGCCGCCGCCGCCGCCGCGTCCGCCGCCGCCTTCTGCTGCGCCTGCTTGACGAGCTGCTGCGCCTGCTCGCGCGTCAGGAGTCCCTTGTCCACGAGCGCCTGGAGCAGATTGATCACCGTGTTGCGCAGCTCCTCGACGGACTGCCGCTCCGCGGCGTCGTCCGCCGCGCTGAACGCGGGTGCCAGCAGCGCGAGCACGGCCGCACCTGCGACCCCCCATCGACTTCGCAACGACATTCGACCCGTTCTCCTGCCGCGGCGGCGACCGATGGTGCGCGGGCTCACGGAAATTTGGGCTAGCTTGCCGGGGCCGGATTACGGTTCCGTGACAGGTGCAGGGGCCTGAGCGAGCGGGGCCACGGCGAAGCTCTCGGGCGTCAGGCCGGCCTCATTGCGCTGCCACATCGTGGTATACGCCGCCTCCAGGTGCCTGCAGAAGCGCTCGGTGTCGAACAGGGGATACGTCGCGCGGTGGCGCGCCAGGCGCACGCGTAGCTCGCCGAGTTGATCCGGATCCGTGGCGAGCTCGAGCGCGCGGGCCGCATACTCCTCGAGGCTGTACGTGACGAGGTCCGGGAGTCCGATCGCATGCAGCAGGCTCGCGGCCACGCGGCCGGGGAAGGCTTTCCCGAGACAGGTGAGCACCGGCACGCCGGCCGCAAGCGCATCGCTCGTCGTGGTGTGCGCATTGTAAGGCAGGGTGTCGAGGAACAGATCGGCGAGGCGGTGCCGCGCGAGGTGCTCCGCGGCGGGGATGCGCGGTGCGAAGATCAGGCGCTCGGCATCGACGCCGCGCGCGACGGCCTCCTGCGCGAGGTGGCGGACCGCATCGGCGTTGTCCCCGAGGAGCCACAGGACGCTCTGCGGGATGCGCTGCAGCAGTCCCATCCAGATCGTGAACACCTCCGGCGTGATCTTGTAGTTGTGGTTGAAGCAGCAGAACACGAACCCGCTCGCCGGCAGCCCCATTTCGGTCCTCGAGGGCGTGTGCTCCGAGATCGCCCGTTTCGAGTCGTTGACCTGGTAGCAGTCCGGCAAGTAGACGACGCGCTCCGAGTAGTGCACCTGGTGCTCCGGAGGCAGGACGATACGGTCGGCGAGCACGTAGTCGATGTGCTCGAGCCCGAGTGTTCCGGGATAGCCAAGATAGCTCACCTGGATGGGCGCCGGGCGGCTCGCGAGGATCGCGGTGCGGCTGTCCCGCGTGTAACCCTTCAGGTCGACCGCGATATCGACCTCCTCGGACCGCAGCCACTGCGCGATCTCACGATCGGGGAGGCGCCGCACATCGACGAAGCGGTCGAACGCGCGCTCGAGCCGCCGGCGCAGCGCGGTGCCGTCGTCGGGACCGAAGGAGACCGCCAGGATCTCGAACCGGCTGCGGTCGTGCGCCTCGAAGAGCCCCGCCGCGAGGTGGCCCGTCGCATGATAGTGGAAATCGGCCGAGAGGTAGGCGATGCGAATGCGCTCGTGCCGGTACCGCTCGCCACGCCACAGGGGCGATGGAACCGAGCGCAATTCATGGGGAACGTAGGCGCGTGCGCATTGCAGTTGCAATGCCGGGGAGTCGGACAAGGTGAGGAAGACGAAGGGATGACAGACCGGCTGGCCGCTCTCGACCCCGCGGAGGATCCGCTCCCGCAGGGACGGCTCCTGCGCCAAGCACTCCTCCCGCCAGTCACAGCAGAGCGAGCGTGCGCGCGCCAGGGCGCCGAGCGCGAGCTCGCAGTCCGGAGCGATCTCGAGCAGCCTCTCGTACGCGCGGGCGGCTTCCTCGTTCCGATTCTGCAGCAGGAGCGCTCCGGCGAGGTTATCGTGTGCCTCGATGAGGTGGGGCTCGAGCGCAAGCGCCCGCTCGCAGGATTCCACGGCTTCCTCGGTGCGGCTCAGCGCGAGGAGCACGTTCGCCCGGTTGCTGAGCGCGCCGGCCGAGCGCGGATTGAGCATCAAGGACCGGTCACAGGCGGTGAGCGCCTCCTCGTTTCGATGCAGCCTGCGCAGCGCCCCTGCGAGGTTGCTGTGCGCCTCGGCAAGATCCGGATCGATCGCGATCGCGCGCTCGGCGCACCGCAGCGCCTCCTCCGGCCTCCTCAGCGCGAGCAGCGCGCTCGCACAGTTCGTCAGGGCGCCGGCCTGGCGCGGGTCGAGCCGGAGTGCGCTCTCGCAGCTGTCGACGGCCTCCGCGTAGCGTCCGCGCCGCTGGAGCGCGTCGCCGCGGCCGACGAGCGCCTCGACCGATGTGGGCTTGAGCGCGAGCGCGCCCTCGTAGCACTGCAGCGCCTCCTCCGCTCGATTGAGCTTGAGCAGCACGTTGCCGCAGTTACAGTGCGCTTCGACGAGCGAGGGATGGAGCGCGAGCGCACGCCGGTAGCACTCGATCGCCGGCTCGCGGTCGCCTTGCGCGTTGCGCGCATTGCCGAGGTTGTTGTAGGCGATGGCGTAACGCGGATCGAGCTCGATCGCGCGCTCGTAGCTCGCTTGAGCCTCGGCGGGCCGGTGCAGCCCCATCAACGCCTGCCCGAGATTGTTGTGCCCGCGGGCGCTCGTCGGATCGATCGAGACCGCCTCGCGGTAGCTCGCAAGCGCCTCCGCGAATGCGCCGCCCCCGAGCAGCACATCGCCGAGCCGACGGTGTGCCGCGGCGTCCGCCGGCCGCAATCGGATGAGTCGCCGCAGGCTGCTCGCCGCCTGCTCGTGGCGGTGGCGCGAGGAATCGATCTCGGCGAGGAGGCTGAGCGCATCGGCATCCTCCTCCATCGCCAGGGACTCGCAGACGGCGCGCGCCTCTTGCTCCCGGCCGGTGCGCCACAGCGCGAGGACCCGCTCGATGGAGGCGCTCGCGTAGGGAGTTGAGCTCATGACGGCGTGAGGGATCGAGGGGTGCCGCGGCGCCGCGCGGTCGCGCGCTACTTCTGCTGCTCGCGGCTGAGGCACGCCGAGTCGGCCGGCGCGCAGTTCTCCGCGCCGAGACCGGTCACGAGCACGTCGAGCCAGCTCAGAGCCGCCTGCGCGAGCGGCGCCTGCTCCTGCGAGTTGGTATTCGACTGAGCGAGAGAGGAGGTGACGCTCGTCGTCGCGCCGCTCGCGGCGCTTGCGCTGCCGGATACCGAAGCGGTCACATTGCTCACGAGCGCCGGCACACCCGTCGCCGTGCCGCCGAAGTTGATGTTGGCCGCACCGACGACGCTCACGGCGGCGATGTTGATGTCGCCCGCGGCGCCGATGCCGGCGTCCCCCGCGTTGACCGTTCCGATCGGGGCAATGAGGTTGACGTTGCCCGCCGGCTCGGTGAGGCTCGTTTGGATCGTGCGGATGCCGCTGCCGGCGACCGCGGCGTTGTAGTTGAGATAGGGAATGCCGGTGAGGGGATTGTACGAGACCGTGGGCGGTGGGATGGAGAGTGAGGACTTGGCGCCGTTGCCGGCGTCGATGCTCCCCTGCTGCGACCAGATGAGAATGTTCCCGCCGCCGAGCGTGAAGATGCGCGAGGTATTCACGTTGACGCTGCCGAGCGCGTAGATGTCGACGTTACCGGCGCCCTGCGCAACGATGCCGAGCTGCGACGGCGAGCGGATCTCACTCTCGGCCGACGGTGGGTTCGCGAGCCCGACGTTGATCGCCCCGCCCGGAACGAGCAGGGAGATGTTCCCTCCGGCCTGGGTATAGATCTGACTGTAGGTGAGGTTGAGGTCCCCGCTGTACGGATTTGCCGCATCCGACGCCGAGCCGGTCGGGGTGCCGGGAAAGAGCGCATCGATCGCCGCATAGCCCCGCGAGTATCCGGCGCCGGGGGACTCGTTGGCGGCGATTCCCGAGGCATTGAGCTCGTCGAAGAACACGCCGTCGATGAACGCCGCCTGCTGCTCCTCGCTGAAGGCGCCAAATTCCGTCTCGGCGGCCTCGAGCGGCAGGCCGCTCTGCCCCGTGATCGACTCGACGTAGCTCACGAGCTGCTGCTGATAGGTCACCGAGGGCTCGACGATCGTCTGCAGGAAATGGGCGTAGTCCGGGCTCTGCCCGAGGCCCGCGATCATCGTGATGTTCGCCCCCTGCCCGGCCGGGAGACTCCCGTTCTCCAGATTTCCGCTCGTCGTCACCCCGAAGGAGAACCCGAGATCGATGTCCTGGCCCGCGAGGATGTCGAGGCTCCCCGGGCCGCCGACGTTGACGATGTCGGTCGGAATGATCGCGGCCCCGTTCGAGTAGAAGACCAGCGGATCGGTGAAATCCTGCCCCGCATAGATCAGGGTGAGTTGATTGGCGTTGAGGTTCTCGCCTTGGTAATCGAGATTGACGATGTCCTGCCCCGCCTCGATGTCGCTCGGCTTCGGAATCGACAGGCCCACGTCCTCGATATCCTCTCCGGCCACGATGGACGCGGGCGCCGGGTCGTTCGCGTGCAGGTTGCCGTAGAAGTCGTAGGCGGACACGCCGCCATAGTTGCCGACGTCGTCGACGCCCGTGGCGCCCGCCGACGGTGCCGAAGGAGTCGGAACATCGGCGGCTGGAGCATCCGACATGAACAGATGCCCGCCGACGATGTCGAGGCCGGCGAACAGCTGCAGCTGGCCGACATCGGAGGGAAAGAGCGTGGCGTCGTCCACCCCGCTCAACTCCAGGCTTTGCGTGAGCGAGGCGAGATCGAGGCTCGCCGGGAACATCGCGAAGCCGAAATCGAAGTTCTGAGTCCCCACCGCATCGGTGCTGCCGACGAGCGGAAGAACCGCCGTGGAGCCGTCATTGAGCGTCACATCGCCCGAGGTGCTCTGGGCGCTGAGCGCCGAATCGGCTCCGTAGGTGAAGAAAGCGGCGCTCGCCGGCTTGCCCGACGTGGCCTGCGGCTGGAAGAGGATCGTCGGGTCGGCGATCCCGGCGATCGTGATCGGCCCTTCCGCCCAGAGCGAGAGCGCCGAGTCCTCGAGCAGGAAGAGCGATCCGTTGGCGGCGCTCGCGCCCCCTTCGGTCCCATTCACGCCGATCGCCTCGCCTGCATCGAGTGCGCCCGATCCATCGGCGAGGAGAAACTGACCGCCGACGATATTACCCTGCGCGCTGACCGACAACCCCCCGCTCGAGAAGTGCGTCTGGGTCGCGCCGACCAGACTGTCCGCGGCAGCGGCCGTGACGTTGACCACGTCCCCACCCGCCGTGATGCTGAGATCTCCTCCGCCGAAGGTTGCAACGCTCCAGGGATTCGCATCGAACGCGGCGACGTTGAGCCCCCATTCCCCGGCCGCGGCCGATGTGGTCGTTCGCAGGTCCCAGTCGGACGCAGCGCCCTGAAGGGCGGTGCCGACGACGTCCTCGCCGGCCGAAACCACGACGTTGCCGCCGCCCGTCGGGAAATCCATCGGAGTCGATCCGCTGCTGAGCTTCACGAGCACCGAGCTCGCACCCGCATAGCCTGTCGTGTACGCGGAGGAGCCGTTCTCGAACTCCACGTCGTTCGAGGCAACGAGATCGATGTCGCCGGTTCCCGTCCGCACCAGCACCGGACCGCTCTGGCCGTTCTCGCCGAGCGTCTGTCCGAGGATCAGGCTGCCACCGGCGCCGGCCGCCACCGTGGCGAGAGGATCTGCGCTCTGAAGGTTCGCGCCGGCCACGAAGCGAAGCGTGGAGGACTGGTAGGATTCCGGCGCGAGCGTCACACCGGTCACCCCGTCCGTGAATCCATCCGAGAGAGTGCCGTTGATGGTGATCGAGCCGGAGGCGAGCACCGTGAGGTCGATGGGCGTGCCGAGCTCGGCGTACAAATCGAGCGGGCTCGAGAGCACGATGTTTCCGTCCGACCCACTCGCCTCGACGACGACGCCGGGCTCGATCGACAGCGCGGGGCCGCTCGTGCTGCCGAGCCGGTCCGAGATGTTCGAGGTCGCGGCGCTGAGATAATCCGTGACCGCCGTCTGGATCGGCGTAAAGTCGCTCGTGAAATCCCCGATCTGTGAATACTCGAAGGTCGGCAGCACCGGCTCGATCGTGATCGAGCTGACACCCGTCACCGTCGAGCCGATGCTGTTGATTGCGACATCGTCTCCGTTGACCTGCGGAGCGCGCAACAGGATCGTTCCCGCCTGCCCTGTCCCGGCTGCCGCCGCGGAAATCGCGCTGCCGCTGTCGAGCGTGATCGATCCCGTGACGGTGGAGAGCTCTACCTCGCCGCCGTTACCATTGGCCGCATCGCCGTTCGCAGCTAGCGCGCCCGTCGACTCGAGCGTCACGTCGCCATTCGCGAACAAACCGATCGATCCGCGCAGGTCGGCCGATGGCGCGCTGAGCGAGCCAGCAATGTCGATCGCGCCGGCATCGGACGTCAACGTGATCTCATCGGCCGTGAGGGTACACTCCGGGTTGCTTGCACAGCCGCTCTGCGGCAGATCGAGATCGCCGCTCGCCACCTCGATGCTGATGGAGTTACTGAAACCCCCGTTCGTGAGGGAATCGACGAGTGCCGTTGACAGTCCACCAGTGAGCTGGCCGGCGTAGAGCGAGAAGCTGCCGCCGGTCTCACCGGCCGGAGCGTTCCCGATGAGCGTGGCATCGAGCGTGACCGCGCCCTCGCCGCTCACGTTCAAGTAGCCACCCGGCGCGTTGCCCGCCGCCGAGTTGCCAGCCGCTCCTGCCACATCGATGGTGGCTCCGCTCGGCACCAAGAGCGCGCCGCCCGCACTGAGGTCCACGATGCCGCCCGCAGCACCGACCGTCTCCCCCATGGCGCTCACCGGAATACCCCCCGCATCGATCAGCGCGCCGGAGGCGAGTGTGAGATTCGAGGCCGCCTGCAACGAGATTCGGCCCCCGGGAATCATGATGGATCCGGAGTCCTCGATCGTCACGGCCGAGAGATCGAGGCCGCCGCCGAGGGACGCGCCGAGCGAGCTTGGGGCCGGTGCCGTGCCGTATTGAGCGATCTGAAGGTCGCCGTCGGGAACGGCGATGGTGGTTGCCGACTGCCCCGCGGCCGTCAGCACCGGCGCGGCGATGGAGACATTGCCACTCGCGGAGAGCTGCCCGCTGCCCTCGCCGACGACCGCTTGACTCGCCTGCCAGGTCGTTTGCGCATCGCCGTTCACGGTGAGATATCCGCTTCCCACCTCGAGCTCTCCGGCGGTGAGCGTCAGCGAGTTGCTGCCGGCGGTCGGCGTCTGCGCGCTCGTCCCGGCGCCCTGCAGGGCCAACGTCTGCGCGCCGAACACGGACCCGCTTCCGCCCGAATTGTTGATCGAGGTCGCCGTGAGGGTGAGCGACCCGAGCGTCGGGGCCGAAGCGCCGCTCGTGGCGCCGAGCGTGACAGGCGTCAGCAGATCGATGCTGCTGTCGCTCGCCAGCCGGACGGCTCCCGCCGTCTGCAGGTCCGCGAGCAGCGCGGGACCGATCTCAAGCGTATCGCTGGAGCTCGCACCGGCGCCGACGAAGGCAATGCTGCTCGAGCCGAGGGACCAGCTCGCGCCCACCGCATCGATATTACCGTCCACCTGTACGCTGCCGGGGGCATCGAGCGCCACGGCGCCGCCGGTCGCGAGCGTGGCCCCCGAGGCGATACTGAGAGTCCCCGGACTGCTTGCCACGCCCGACCGGACCGCGATCGGCAGGCTGGTATCGGACAAGGCGAGCATCGCCGCGCCATTGCCGATGTCGATGGCGCTCGGGACGGGCAGGGCCGGTAATGCCGTGCCGGTGAGACCCGAGTCCGACGCGAGGGTGGCGCCGGATGAGACGTTGATCGACTGATTCGCGACGATGAGGAGCTGCTCGGCACTGAGCTCGGCACCCGGATCGATGGTCACGTCATTGGCCGTCACATCGATCGAGGGAGTCGCGCCGCCGGCGGCCGGCATCAGCTCGCCGCCGAGGATGAGATCGCCCGCGTTCCAGCTCTGCAGAGTCTGCGCGCCGATCGAGACGCCCCCGCCGGAGGCAGGCTCGGAGCTGCCGGCCGTGACCGTGATATCGCTCGGTCCCGTCGTGTAGACATCGACGGTGCCTGCGGCCCCGCCGCTGCCCGCGGCGGTGAGCACGTTCCCATCCATGTAGAGCGCGCTCCCGACGGCGATCATCAGCGAGCCCGCGTCGGCCGGAAGCGGAACCGGGTCGCCGGCGCTCGCGGCGTCGCTGAAGAAGCTCGAGGCGTAGCTGATGTCGTACTGGGCCAGGGACTCGCCATAGCTGCCCGGCCACACCGCAAACCCGGTGTAGGCCGAAGCGCTGCGTAAGCCCGTGCCGCCGAAGCTGAAATAGCCCGCGACCACCGGGGTGCCGTCGGCGAGCGCGCCGATGACGCCCGGCGTCAAGCTCTGGTAGCTCGGCTCCACTTCGATCAGATATGCGCCGGGCAGCAGCGCATAGCGCGCGGGCAGGAGCGTATACGTGCCCGAGGGGAGTCCCCTCACGCCGCTCAGGTAAACGCTCTCCCCCACACTCGTGTTCGAGCCCGTGAACTCTTGCAAGTCGTACGAGGCGTATGCTCCCGCAGCCGACGGCACAACGGCGTAAAGGCCGGCGGCGCTCGCGTTGGCCTGGCCGAGCGAGTCCACCGACCCGCCGAGGCCCGGGACCCACTCGTAGGCCAGGAGGTCGCCGCCGCCGCTCACGTCGATCGTCGCGCCCGAGGCCACGGAGACGCTGGGGGCGGACAGCGTCACCTGTCGCGTCGGAACTCCCGTGACCGGGATGGTCGTCGAGCCTCCCTGATAGAGCCACTCGGCTTCACCGAGCGCGGTCTGTCCGTAGGGCAGCACCTCGCCGTCGGCGCTCACGCTCGTCACGCTGCCGCTCTCGAGGTTGAGGGAGCTCGTCGCGTTGAGCGCGATCTCGCCGAACGGAGCGAGCAGCGTGCCGCTGCTCGCGATGCTCGCGGCGTCGATCACGAGCGTCCCGCCCACCGACAGCGGAATCGCCGGGGACTGCGCGGCGGTGGTCTCGCCCGGAGGCGGCGCGATCTGAACCGAGCCGGTGGGATCGGCAATGGTGTAGGTCGCGAACGTCGACGGATACACCCGCGCCGCATCGATGGTGAGATTGCCGGCAAGCGCGAGCGCTCCGGTCAGCTCGGCGCCCGAGAGCGGCTCGAGCTGCACGTCGCCGGTGCTGGCGAGCGCGAAGTCCTCAATGCCCTGCAGCGCCGTGTAGCCCGACAGCGCGATTTCCTGAGCCGCGACGCTGAGCGAGCCGGTGCCGGCGCTCGCCGCGGGAATAGCCACTCCCGAGGTCGCCTCCACCGAGTTGGTGAGCACGACGTAAGGAGCGCTCAATGAGACCGAGGTGCCACCGGCCACCGCGAGGTTCGGTGCATCGAGGCTGATCTCCTGCGGCAGCGACAGAGAGAGCGGCGCGTTGCCGGCGAACTCGATCGTACCGGCCATGGTCGGTGTGCCGTTCACGTCGACGGTGCTGCCTGCGCTCAACTCCAGGACCCCGATTCCCGACTGCTCGAGCTGTGCGATCCCGAGCACCGCCGTGTCGGCCGCGGGGGCGGATAGGCCCGGGCAGATCGAGGGGAAGGCCGGACAGGAGTTGCTCGCGAGGAGCTCGATCGTGTACGGCGTTGTCGTGAACGGAAACGGCGTCGCGATGGTATCGCTCGGCGTCACGACGTTGAGATCGATGTCGAGCGTGCCGTCCTCGAGCGCACCGGCACTGCTTGCGCCGCCCGCCGCCGAGAGGCTGCCGAGCAGGGAGATGGACTCGATCGACTGCGCGATCAGCGTGCCGCCCGCGCTTCCCATTGTCGCCGAGCGATAGCCGCCGGCGCCGCCGTCTGTCTCGACGTCCAGTACGGCACTACCGCCCGCAATGTCGATGGACGAGCCGGGCTCCGCGACGATCTCGCCCCGGTCTGCGATGAGGCTCACCGTTCCGCCCGGCAACACGGTCCCGAGGGGCAGATCGAGCACGTTCGGCGTCATGACCGCCATGCCGCTCACATCGAGCAGGGCCTGCGGGCCGAGCTCGATTTGTTGGCCCGGCAGGTAGCCCGGGTCGTTGAGCGTCGCGCTCGTGGGCTGCGGAATCTGCAGCGTGACGCTCCCGCCCGGCGCGCGCAGCAGGCCGTCCACCAGGATGCTGCCCTCCCCGATCAGGTCGATCGATGATCCGCCGCTCGATCCCGGTCCTGCGACGATGCTCGAGCCGGCCTCGACATCGAGGTTGCCGATCGACGAGGTGTCCGGATCGGTCAGCGCCGGTGCGACCTGCAGCGTGATCGTGGAAGGAGTCTGGTCCGCCGGCGGCAGCAACTGCGGGGCGGCAAAGCCTTGAACGGTGCCACCAGTCGGGTGGGTGAAGAACTCCGAGGTGAGCGCGAGCGACTGTGCCTCGGCATCGATCTGGGTGCCGCTCGTCACCGTCAGCACGTCGCTGCTTGCGGGACTCGCCTGCTCGGGACCGGTGGCCGTGAGGCTCACGGTGGAGAAGCCGTACTGCGAGAAGAGCCCCGCGCCCACGTCGAAGATGCTGCCCGGATTTTGCAGCTCGTCGATGCTCTGCGCGGCGGACCAGCTGCCGGGAATCAGCGCGATCTGCGGGGCATCGAGCGTGAAGCTGCCGCCGGCCGCGCCTTGCACCCCGAACGCCCCCAGGGTCACGTTGCTGCCGACCTGCAGCGCGGATTGATAGGGCGAAGCGTCGATCGTGATGTCGCCGCCCGTTCCGCCGACGACGGCGTTGGTGTACTGCATCCAGGCGCCGCCGTTCGCGAGGAGGCTCACGTCGCTTCCGAGCAGCAGCTCGCCTGCCGAGGTGTACTGCGAAAGGCTGGTCGCGGTGCCGGAGAGGATGCCGGCCGGCAGGACGCTGCTGTCGGGGGCGAGGGACAGGACGATGCTTCCGCCGTTCTGATAGGTCGCCGTCTCGGCCGTGGCCGGCGCGTCCGTCGAATCGTTAGTCCACTGCCCGCTCACGTTGAGCGTCACGCCGCTCGCAATGCTGAGGCTCGGCCGGCCGAGGCCCGCGCTCGCGGAGTCGGCGGTCTCGGCGGTCTCGAGGTTGATCGACCCGCCGAGGGCCTCGATGCTCGAGCCGATCGAGACCTCCGGGGCGACCACGAGCAGGGAGCCGCCGGCACCGAGATCGAGAGGCAGGCCCGCGGGCAGCGTCACCGCGGAATCGCTGAAGATCTGCGTGCTCTGAAAGCCGCCGCTCGTGATGTAGGAGAGGGGCAGATCGAGCGTGCCGGGCGGCAGCGGCGTGCCGTCGGGCACCTCGACCGACGGGGCGCTCGTGGCGAAGGTCACCGCAGGCGCGAAGAAGGCCGGAAAATTCGAGCTGCCTCCTCCGTTGCCCGCATCCGGATCGCCGATGATCAGCGTGCCACCGCTCGCCATGGCGACGGCCCCGCTCGCGGGAATGTTCCCCTCATCCGCGATCACCGCGGCGAGGCTCGTGGCGGGAATGGTCGCGCCGCTGCGCTGATACGGCCCGTTCACCGCGGTCCCAACGAGCGTGCCCTGCAAGGACATGGCGGGCGCCGCGAAGCTCACCGTCCCGGCGGAGAAGCCCTCGACGTATCCGGACTCGCTCTGACTCATGCCGGGTGTGGGAGCGGTGATCTGCACGCCGAAGCCGCCGTAGCTCTCGGTATAGGTCGGATTGAGGACCCCGGTGTAATCGAGGAGGGGGCTTGCGGTCGCGATGTCGTACATCTTGCCGTTCGACGCGATGAGCTCGGAGGTCTGAATGATCCCCGGCTCGTACGTCCACGTGCCGCCCGAGACGTTGATCGTCGCGCCGCTCGCCACGACGATGTCGCCCTCCGACGCGAAGCTCGCGGATCCGCCGTCGGACGTGCGCTGTGCGATGTTCTCCTGCACGTCCTGCAGATCCGACAGCCACGCGGCCTCGCTCACGATCGGCGGCTCGCCGTCGCGGGTATCGACGACGACCGTCTGCCCCTCGAGGGCCCCATCGCGCTGATCCGGATCGTCCTCGAGCTCCGTGCCGCGCAGCTGAATCGTGAGCAGGTTCGCGGACATCGGCAGCACGGCATCGCTCCCCGCCAGATTGATGCTCGTGCCCGCGGCGACGCGGATCTGCGCGGCCGTGTTGCCCTCCGTGTGCAGTCCCTGGTTGGGGTTCGCCGCCGCGAGAACCTGAAGGCTGCCGCCGGGCGCATCGATCTCCCCGCCGTTGATATCGACCTGCTCGCCCGTGAGCTGCACGCTCGATTGCATCTGCGGCTGCGCCACGGCCGCGGTGGTCGTATCGGAGAGGTCGGGCAGCACGTCGATCTCGCTGCTCGCACCGACGGTGAGCGTGCCTCCCTCGGTGGCGCACGTCTGGTCGCCGTCGGTGCAGACGTTCGTGCCGAGGTAGGCCTCACCCTGGCCGGCCTCGAGGATCACCGAGCCGTTCGCCGAGACCGCGGTCGTCGCGGAGATCCGCCCACTTTGATTCACCGCGAGGCCGATGAGCGAGACGTTTCCCTCGGGCGTCGAGAGGGAGCCGCCTGCCTCGTTCGAGACCGTGCCGACGCCCGTCGCGGCCGAGGTGGTGGCCGGGGTCGTGCCGCTCGAGGTGGGCGCGTTGTAGGTGTTACTGACCTCGACGACGAGGCCCCGGAGCGTCGGATCGTTGCTCGCCTCAAGGTAGACCGTCTGGCCGGCCGCGAGCACGATCTGGCCTTCGGGCGCTGTGAGGGTGCCCTCGTTCGACACCTGCTGCCCGGCGAGCAGGATCCGTCCGCCCTCGGTCGTCGTGATCTGCGCGCCCGGCTGCACCACGACCTCAACGGGCTCGGGATTGCCCTGTGCATCGAGCACCAGGTTGCCCGATGCATCGGTCACATCCACGCGGCCGTCGGATTGCAATGCGGGATTTGCGCTCGAGATCTCCGAGAGCAGTCCGCTCGCGAACGCCTCATCTCCTCCATAGATCCCGAGCGAGGAGGCCATGAGCCCGGCGACGTTCACCGACGCCGTGGAGCCGAACACGAAGCCGTTCGGGTTGATCAGGTACACGAGCCCGTTGGCGGAGAGAACCCCGAAGATGCTGCTCGGGTTCGCCTCGTAAATCTTGTTGAGCGCGACCGAGGTGGCGCTCGGCTGCTGGAAGATCACCTGACCGCCGGCGCCGATATCGAACGAGGACCAGTTGAGGATGGCCTGATTCGTGGACTGGGAAACCGTGAGCGTGTTGCCGCTCTGCGAGGCGCTCGCCTGCCCCGAGGTCACGAAGCCGGTCGGCGAGGTGGAGAAGCCGAGATTGAGCGGCTGCAGCGTCTTCGGTGCGGTGCAGCTCGTCGCGGTGCACGGAACGGGCAGTTGCGCGCCGAGCCCTGGATGACTCGAGACCAGCGCGCCCGCGAGCGCCAGAGTGCGAGCCGCCGCGATGCGCAAGGTGCGGGCCGTTGCCGTGCGGCAGGTCATGCGGCTCACTGTGCGACGGTTCTGTTACCGAGATATGGCCGTCGGGCTAGAACGATCCCTTGAGGTCGAAGAGGATCCGCGATTCGTGTATCGCCGTGTTGGGTCCCGGCAACAGCGGATCCGCCCAGGTGAGCGTGCCGTTCACGCGGTACCCCGGCAGCAGGTCGATTCCCGCGCCCCAGCTGCGCAGGATCCAGTGCTCCGGCTGGCCGGGGAGCGCATCGATGTAGTGGCTGCGGCCATCGTCGAAGAACACGAAGGCGTCGCCAAAGACGAAGCCGTGACGGGTCACCGGCAGGGACTGAAGCTGCACGGTGCCCTTGAAGCCCGAGTCCCCGAGCACCTCGGCCTCGAGGTAGCCCCGCACGCCCGCGGCGCCGGCGAACGAGTCCTGCTCGTAGACAACGAGCGGCTCGAGCGCCCCCTGCCCGGCGGCGCGGAGGATCAGCTGAAAATCGGCAGGCAGGCGAGTCGTGAAGGAGAGGTCCGAGTGCAGATACGCATAGTTTCCGCGCGCCTCGAAGCGGCTGTTGTCGAAGTTCTCGGTATCGTTGGTGATGCCCCGCGGCCCGAAGTTCGCGGCCAGATCGAAGGAGAAGGTCTGCTCGGCGGCTGACCGGACCACCCGCTGCAGGGCGCCCGCGTAGGTCACCGAGAAGTCGGTGTAGGCGATCGGCTCGATCAGCGAGCCCGGCGGGCTCTGCGAGCCGCTCGCTCCTGATCCGCTGGCCTGCGATCCGCTCGCCGCGAGATTGATCGTGTTGCGAAAATGCTTGTAATCGACCCCGAGCGTGACCATTTGCACGTCGCCGGGCATCGTGACGAGGGGCACGCCAAGTCGCCCGCTGTAGATCTGGCCGTTGCCGAGCACGCCGAGCGTGCCGACGGTCGCAACATTGCTCGAGGAGTTGGTGAAACTCAGGCTCGGACGGAGATCGGCGAGCGGGCTGAAGGCGTAGTTGACGTTGAGCACGCCCACCTCGCCGGTGCTCTGCGGAGCGGTCGTGAACTGCGCGGCGATGCTGTCGAGGTCCCCGAAGAGGTTATCATAGCTCAGCGCCGCCGTGGCCCGTAGCGGCCGCGTATCGGGGGTGGATTGATTGTTGAAGTCGAGGCTGCCGTGCACCGGCAGCTGGTCGTTGACGTTTAAGGCGAGATCCATCGTGCCGGGCTGCGCGCCGGCCTTGAGGATGGGAACCACCGAGCGGTCCGCGCTCTGCGCGTTCACCGCATTGAGCTCCCGTTGCAGCACCGGGATTCGAGGCACCGTGCCAGGCTGAGTGGCGGGCAGCTCTGCAAGGAGCTTGCCCTCCGAGAAGTATCGCGCGCCTTGAATGGTCCGCTCGCCGATGCGCCCTTCGGTCACGCGCAGGCGAACGACTCCGTCCGCCACTTCCTGCGGAGGAATATCGACGAAGACCGTGGCGTACCCGAAAGCGTGATACGCCGCCTCGAGCGCTGCACGCGCCGCTTCGACATCGGCGAACGTCTTGCCCTCGCCGAGACGCGGGTAGAGCACTCCCTCGATCTGGCGGTTCGTGAGCACCGTGTTCCCGAGCACCCGATACTCGAGCACATCGAAGCGCGGCGCCGGCTTTCCGCCGTTGCCCGAAGCGGCAGGCGTGCCGGCGCTCGGCGACGTGGTGGCGACGCCCGCCGCTTGCGCGGACGCGGTTAGCGCGGTCGCAGTGAGCGCAGCGGTGGTGAGCTCGCATCCGATCGCGAAGAGCGCCATCCAGCCGCCGGCGATGTTTCCTCTCACGCGAAGCTCTTTCGGGTCGGAGCGAGCGGCGCAGTGTACTATCCTCACCGCGACGCGCGATATATCCGGCACGCGGCGAGCGCTCCCGATGCCGCGTCGCAACGGGTCACGCAGAGCCTGAGTACAGCAAAAGCCGGCCCCTCCATCTGAGGAGGGGCCGGTTGAATCGAGGGCTTCTCTCTTGTTGCCTGAAACTTACCGATCGATCAGTTGGTCTCGCTCGGCACGTTGCAGCTGCTGCCGTTGCGCGTGTACGGGTTGAGATAGATCTCGGCGGTCCACGTGCTGCTGCCGATGTCTCCCGATCGGCCCGTCAGCGGCACGGTTCCCGGTCCATTACCCGCGATGTTCGGGATGACGTTGATGTCCGCGGCGATGGGCGCCGACCCGTACTCCGGCACCTTGGACTGCAAGTATTGCGAGAGATCGTAGGACGAGCCGCTCGTCAGCGTCGGATTCGGCACGAGCGTCGCCTCGAACCAGAAGCTGTACTCTCCGGCCGCCGCCGCAAGGGTGCTCGGCGTCACGCCATTGATCGTCGCCAGCACGAGGTTCGTGTAGCTCGTGTTCTTCGGCTCGTTGAGGTTATCGATGCTCGCATAGGCGATCGCACCTGGCGTCGAGTTGGCCTGCTTGAGCTCATCGCCCGTCGCGTAGTTCAGTTGCTCTCCCATCTGGGTAGTAATCCCGATCGTTGAGCCGCACTGATAGTTTAAGAAATAGATGTTGGTCGAGGTCCGGGTCCCCGAGCCCGGCTCGCGATCGATCCGCGTGATCGGTGCCGAGGCGGTCGAGATCGGCTCGCCTGTCAGTGCATCCGGCACGGCGGACCAGTCCGAGTAGTTGAGCAAGAGAATATTCGCAATCGACTCGTTGGTGAGATTGATCTGCCCGTTGTTCGCGCCATTGAGCGTGATGTTCCCCGGGTTGACACCGAACCCGAACACCTGCTGAACCGCCCTGACGGTCGACAGCGTCGGCAGCTGCGTCTGATTGTAGGCCTGCGTGCCGAAGAGCGTCGTCGAATAGTTCGTCGGATAATCGCCGTTGACGAGCTGTCGCGGCTCGACGTCCGTCACGCCGAGCTGCACGTAATCCTTGGCGACGGCGCCGGTCCAGGAGTCGTTCATCCCATTGCTCGACGTGGTGCCCGTGATGCTGCACGTGATGGGCGGACCGGTCGTGCAGTCGTTGAGAGCGATGCGTTGGATCTTCGGCTGCGATCCGGTCGAGGGGTTGGTGATCATCGGCAGCGCACCGACCACCGACCCACCCTCGGACCGGTAGTAGATGATCACGAGCGTGCCGGCCGAGATGCTTCCGGCCGAGACGCTCGTATCGCAGGCGTACACGTTGAAGTTCGTGTCGCCGGTCGAGGTAATGATCGTCGTATTGGACGCTCCGCCGCACAGATCGACCTCGACCGCGTTCGCGATCGAGCTCTGGGCCGCGGACGATCCCGCGATGACCAGGGAGGGGGCCGTGGAGAGATTCGCCTGAAGCGTCGCGAGCGACGGCGCCTGCGCATGTGCGTAGCCCGCGGCCATCGCGGCGGCGACGGCTGCCGCTATTGCTGGATATTTCGATGTCATGATGAATCCTTCTCGGTTAGGAGGGTGAGGAAGCGCTCACTCTCGATCTGAAGTTCTGCCTTGGCTTACGCGGCGGTGGCGGCGCGCCGGCGGCCGACGCCGGCCAGGCCGAGCAGACCACTCGCAAACAGCCACACTGCGGGAGGCAGCGGAACGCTGCTGATGATGA
Organism: Gammaproteobacteria bacterium; assembly: GCA_030040575.1. GTDB lineage: Bacteria > Pseudomonadota > Gammaproteobacteria > Steroidobacterales > Steroidobacteraceae > JASHUC01. The sequence goes on along the minus strand of JASHTK010000159.1, from coordinate 674 downwards.
GCTCGCCGGCGGCGGTGAGCTCGATGGTTCCGAGCTCGTAGGACTGCGCCTGTCCGGTGCCGCCGTTGCCGGTCAGCCCATAAAGCTCGGCGGTCCCGCCAGGGGCGACGGACGGATCGATCTGACTCGGGCCCTGGTCGTACAAGTTGGTGCTGCCGGCCTGCGTGCCGTCCCCGTAGGCGTTCCAGACATTGCCGGTCGTCGTTCCCTCGCTAAAGGCGTAGCTCGTACCGCCGGAGACGTAGCTGGTGGTGCTTGCAGTCGTTAGGTACGTGATGTCTCCCTGAAAGCCTGTGCCCCAGGCCTGCAGATTGCCGAGCTCCAACCCCTCTGTATTCACCGGGGCCTGCGAGTTGTCGGTGATGCCGATGATGCCGCCAGGATTCTTGTAGCCGGGATAGCTGCCGCTCTTGGGCTGAGAGGTACTATCGAGAAACTGCACCGCCTCGACGCCCCATTCGAGCGATTGACCGGCTTCGTTGGCAGCGTTGATGTAGGCGGTGAGGGCGCTGGTGGCCGCCAGCGTCGCGTTGTCGTCGATCGCGGTGCTGAGCTCGGCGCCCGTGACGAAATCCGCGGACGGCATCAGACTGTTGACCGTGATGCCCGTATCCTCCGCGAACGTCGTGCCGGCGGACGGATCCGAGACGAAGAGCCACAGGTCGGCGGCGTCG
>JASHTK010000158.1 GCA_030040575.1 Gammaproteobacteria bacterium | reverse complement strand
GGGTTGCGGAAGCGGAACGCCTCGTTGAGCCACTGCTTCACGAAATCGACGATCGTGCCGTCGATCAGCTCGAGGCTCGAGCGCTCGACGAACACCTTGACGCCCCGGTCCTCGAAGACCACGTCGCTCGGCTGCGCCTCATCGGCGTAGTTGACGACGTACGCGAACCCCGAGCAGCCCGTCCGCCGCACGGCGAGCCGCAATCCAAGGCCGTGGCCGCGCGCGGCGAGGAACGCTCGCACGCGGGCCGCGGCCGACTCAGTCAACGAGATGGCCATGGCTATCCTGCTGCGGGGCCCGCGGGGCCCCGCTCCTGAAGCATGCGCCCAATGCATCCTCGATGGCGAGCAGCCTGCCGAGCTTCTCGACGGGCACGCTCAGCGCTCGGGCCCACGCGCCGGGGCCGGCGCGAAGGGCCTCGCCGCGTCGCTGCCCCGGCAAACGGGAAGCGAGCCACGCGGCCGTCGCGAGAGTATGCGGACATCCTCGAGCCTCAAAACGTGCGTCCTTCACAGTGTCGCCCTCGACGAGCACGTGGAAGCGGACCCAGACCTCCTCGCCCGGCCCACCGCCCTCGCCCCGGAGCACCGTTCCTGCGCTGTCGGGGATGCTGCCGGCGCCAGGAAGCTCCCGGAAGAGCCTCTCGACGTCGGCGCCCCTGCGAGGCGCAGCGACCGCTGATTCCGCGCCATCGGGCTCAGCCGCGGGATCCCCCGGGGTATCCCGTGCACGAGCCTCCATGAGGATGCCGGCGCGCGATTCAAGGCCCTCCGCCCCGGAGAGGGCCGAGCCTCCGGGGGGGACCCCCTGCGCGGGGGCGGTCCCCGCGCAGGGAATTGACGTCTGCGCACGCGGCGAGACCGCCCGCAGCCGCGCGACCTCGCGGCGAACGCTCTCGACCGCGAAGTCGATCTCCCCGACGCTCGTGAAGCGCCCCAGGCTGAAGCGCAGCGAGCTCTCGGCGAGGCGGGCGCTGCGCCCGAGCGCCCGGAGCACGTACGAGGGATCCCCCGTCGCGGAGCTGCACGCCGAACCGGTCGAGACGGCGAGCGCGCCGAGCGCCGTGAACAGGCTCTCGCCGTCCACCTCCTCGAACGATACGTTGAGAATGTGCGGGACCCGGGGGGCGGAGGCGCCGTTCAGATGGACGCCGCCCACCCGCTCGATTCCGGCCCAGAGCCGGTCGCGGAGCCCCGCGAGTCGCGTGTGCTCGGCGGATCGGTGGACCGCGGCCTGTTCCGCCGCTACGCCAAAGCCCACGATCTGGTGGGTCGGCAGCGTGCCGGGGCGTAGGCCCTCCTCCTGACCACCCCCGTAGCTCAAGGGGCTCGCAAGCGCCCGCACGGCCCGACGGACGTAGAGCGCGCCGACGCCCTTCGGCCCGTAGAGCTTGTGCGCCGTCAAGGACAGCAGATCGACCGGCAGCTGCCGCACGTCCACCGGTATCCTCCCCACGCTCTGCGCCGCGTCGGTGTGGAAGGCGACGCCGGCAGCGCGGCACATCTGCCCGATCGCCGCGATGTCCTCGATCACCCCGATCTCGTTGTTGACGTGCATGACCGAGACCAGAATCGTATCCGGGCGCAGCACGGCCCTCACCGCCGCGGGATCGACCGCGCCCGAGCGGTCGGGCGTCACATAGGACACGCGGAACCCCTCCTTCTCGAGGCGCCTGCAGGGATCGAGCACCGCCTTGTGCTCGATGCGCGAGGTGACGATGTGGCGGCCCCGGTCGGCATTCGCGCGCGCGACGCCGAGCAGGGCGAGGTTGTCCGACTCGGTCGCCCCGGAGGTGAAGACGATCTCGCGCGGGCTCGCGCCGATCAGCGCGGCGACCTGCTCGCGCGCGCGCTCGATGCGCGCCGCGGCCGCGCGCCCCGGCCCATGGGCCGAGGAGGGATTCGCGAAGGCGCCCTCGAGGCCGAGACAGGCCATCATGGCCTCGGCGACCGCGGGGTCGACCGGAGTCGTCGCCGCATAGTCGAGATACACCGGAGCGCTCATGCCGGGCCGCGGGCTCGCTCGCCGGAGCATCCGTGATCCTGCGAGCCGCCGCCCGCCGGGCGCCGGCGGGCCTGCACCGCCGTGAGCAGCCCACGCAGGATGTTCGCCTCGTTCTGGTCGAGCTCCGCGCGCTGCAGAAAGCGCCGGATGCGGCCCATCAGGTGCGTCCCGCTCTGCGTGCGGTCGCGAAACTCGACCTCCTCCATGACCTCCGCGAGGTGCGCATAGAGCCGCTCCAACTCCTCGGGCGTCGCGAGCGGCGCCGCCCCGGGCCGCCCGAGCTCGGCGCCGGCGCTCGCGAGTCGCTCCGCGCGCGCGACGTAGAGCTCGTAGGCCACGATTTGCACGGCCATCGCGAGGTTGAGCGAGGGGTAGGTCCCCGCGGCCGGAATGCGCACGAGCGCGTGGCTCCGCTCGAGATCCTCGTTGGTGAGCCCGGTACGCTCGGCGCCGAACAGGACGGCCGCCGGCGCCCGCTCCGCCTCAGCGAGGATGCGGGCGGCGGCCGCGCGCACCTCGAGCACGCGGAAGTTCTGATCGCGCTCCCGCGAGGTGGTCGCAACGATGAGGCCGCAGCCGGCGACGGCCTCCGAGACCGACCCGGCGATGCGCGCCGCGGCAAGCACCGACTCGGCGCCGGATGCGCGCGCCGTCGCCTGCGGGTGCGGAAACTGCCTCGGGCGCACGAGCACGAGCCGCTCGAGGCCCATGTTCTTCATGGCGCGCGCGGCGGCGCCGACGTTGCCCGGATGCGAGGGCTCGACGAGGACGATGCGGATGTCGCTCATGGTTTCCCCGGGGAAGGCCGCTCGCGTCGCCGCGAGGTTTGCTAGGCTTGACGGCCCCGCACACGTGGCGATGCTCCCGGTTCCGCATTCTTATATACCCCCGTGCACGCACTTCTCAACATCGCCGTTCGCGCCGCGCGCCGGGCCGGCGAGCTCATCGTCCGCAGCCTCACCCGCATCGAGGGACTCGCGGTCGCCTCGAAGAGCCACAACGACTTCGTGAGCGAGGTGGACCGCGCGGCCGAGCGCGAGATCCTCGCGGTCATTCGCCGCGCTTACCCCGATCACGCCTTCCTCGCCGAGGAGAGCGGCGCGAGCGGCACGAGCGATACCGTGTGGATCATCGACCCCCTCGACGGCACGACCAACTTCCTGCACGGCTTTCCCGTCTTCGCCGTATCGATCGCGTGCCGGCAGAAGGGCCGGCTCGAGCACGCGGTCGTCTACGATCCGATGCGCCAGGAGCTGTTCACCGCCTCGCGCGGCGCCGGCGCGCACCTCGACAACCGCCGCATGCGGGTGAGCCGGCAACGCACGCTCGATTCGGCGCTCGTCGCGACCGGGTTTCCGTATCGCGCGAACCTCAAGTACCTCGAGGCCTATGTCGCGATGATGCGGGTCGCCATGCAGAGCACGGCCGGCATTCGCCGGCCGGGCGCCGCGGCGCTCGACCTCGCCTACGTCGCCGCGGGCCGGGTCGATGCGTTCTGGGAGATCGGGCTGCAGCCCTGGGACACCGCGGCCGGCACGCTGCTCATCCAGGAGGCGGGCGGGCGGATCGGCACCCTGGTCGGGGGCGAGTACCGCCAGGGCGGCAACGTCGTCGCCGGCACGCCGAAGGTCTACTCGGCGCTCATCGAGGCCCTCGCCCCGCACGTCCCGGAGGAGCTGCGCGAGCGCTGAGCGGCGCCCCGCCAGCGTGCATCCGCCTCCCGTTCGCTTTCGCGATTTCGCTTGTGTAGAGTCCCCGAGGGCGATTCGATACCCCGTATGCCGAGCCAGCTCCTCGCAACCAAGTCCATCGCCGATCTCAAAGAAGTCGAGCCGGGCGGCCACGAGCTGCGGCGCGCGCTCTCGGCGACCGCGCTCACCCTGCTCGGCATCGGCGGAATCATCGGCACCGGCATCTTCGTGCTGACCGGCACCGCGGCGGCCGACCACGCCGGTCCCGCCCTGGTGCTCTCCTTCGTCGTCGCGGGCCTCGGCTGCACGTTCGCGGGCCTCTGCTACTCCGAGTTCGCCGCGATGCTCCCGGTCTCCGGCAGCGCGTACTCGTACTGCTACGCGACGCTCGGCGAGGCCGTCGCGTGGTTCATCGGCTGGAACCTGATCCTCGAGTACCTGTTCGCGGTCGCGACGGTCTCGACCGGCTGGGCGGGCTACGTGCTGAGCCTGCTCGAGCAGTTCCACCTCCACATTCCGGACGCGCTCTCGCACGCGCCGCTCGATCAGGGCGCGCACCCGCTTGATATCGTGCGCACCGGCGCGATTCTCAACGTCCCCGCGATGGCGATCGTCGCCGCCGTCTCGATCGTCTGCTACATCGGCATCAAGCAGTCGTCCGTCTTCAACTCCGTGATCGTCGCGGTGAAGGTGATCGTCATCGTGATCTTCATCCTGATCGGTGTCGGCTACATCGACCGGGCGAACTGGCATCCGTTCATCCCGCCGAACACCGGTGAGTTCGGGCACTACGGCTGGAGCGGTGTCATGGCCGCGGCGGCCGTCATCTTCTTCGCCTACATCGGCTTTGATGCGGTCTCGACCGCCGCGCAGGAAACCCGCAATCCGCAGCGCGACATGCCGATCGGGATCCTCGCGAGCCTCGTGATCTGCACCGTGCTCTACGTCATCGTCGCGGCCGTGCTCACCGGAATGGTGAGCTACACGAAGTTGAGCGTGCCCGCCCCGGTCGCCTTTGCCCTCGACCAGTACCCCTCGCTGCGCTGGCTCGGACTGCCGGTGAAGATCGGCGCGATCGCCGGCATGACGTCCGTGATGCTGGTGATGACCCTCGCTCAGGCCCGCATCTTCTTTGCGATGGCACGCGACGGGTTGCTCCCGCTGTGGTTCGCCCGAGTCCACCCGAGATTCCGCACGCCATCGACGGGCACGGCCGTCACCGGCGTCGCGGCGGCCATCGTCGGCGGCTTGCTGCCCGTGCGCATTCTCGGGGAGCTCGTCTCGATCGGCACGCTCGCCGCGTTCGTGACGGTGTGCCTCGGCGTGCTCGTCCTGCGCCACACCCGTCCCGACCTGCCGCGCCCGTTCCGCACGCCGGCCCCGTGGTTCACCTGCATCGCCGGCGCCGTCGTGTGCGCCGCGATGATGCTCTCCCTCGGCGCGAGCACCTGGCTGCGCTTGCTCGCATGGACGGTGATCGGCGTGCTCATCTACGGCCTCTACGGCTACCGGCACAGCCGCCTCAGGGCCTCCGGCAACGCACGGGACGTGCCCGCCGTCACCACGCGCTCGTGACGGCTGCGGCCCGCCGCGGGCGGCTCAGGGCATGTTGTCCACGGCCGCCTTCTTGGCGGTCGGGAAAATGTGCTCGGCCGTGAGGCCGCAGTCGAGCGCAATCGCGCTCGAGATGTAGATCGAGGAGTACGTGCCGGCGATGATGCCGATCAGCAGCGCCTCGGAGAAGCCCCGGAGCGTCGGACCGCCGAGCACGAGCAGCGCGACGACCACGATCGCCGTCACCACCTTCGTCATGATGGTGCGCGAGAGGGTCTGGTTGATCGACTGATCGAGGATCTGCGCGGAGGGCAGCCGGCGGTTGGCGTGGAAGCGCTCGCGGATCCGGTCGAAGACGACCACCGTGTCGTTGAGCGAGTAGCCGACCACCGCGAGCACGGCCGCGACGACCGGAAGATCGAACGACGTCCGGTCGATCGAGAAGAACCCGAGCACCAGCACCGGATCGTGGACGACGGCGACGATCGCGCCGAGCGAGAGCCGCCAGGTGTGGAAGCGGAAGGCGATGTACGTAAAGATCAGCAGCAGCGTGAAGAACAGCG
>JASHTK010000157.1 GCA_030040575.1 Gammaproteobacteria bacterium | reverse complement strand
CGGCATTCGGCGCTTCTGCCTCGCCGATCCGATGAACGATGCCGACTCGAACGTCGCCTGCGCGCGCATGGTGAAGCGGGGCGGAGGGGAGTTCGTCATCGCGGCCCTCGTGTTCACGCTCAGCCCGATCCACGATGACGCGCACTACGCCGAGCGTGCGCGCAAGCTCGCCGCCTGTGCGGACATCGATGCGCTTTACATCAAGGATCCGGGCGGGCTGCTCTCCCCGGAGAGGGCCGCGACGCTGATCCCGACGATCAAGGCGCAGATCGGCGTGAAGCCGCTCGAGCTGCATTCCCACTGCACGATCGGGCTCGCGGAGCACACGTACATGGACGCGCCGCGCTACGGCGTGAGCGCGATCCAGTGCGCCTCGGGCGCGGCCGCGGACGGCAACTCGAACCCTCCCGCGGAGCGCATCGTGCAGAACCTGCGCGCGCTCGGGCACACGGTGAACGTCGATCTCACCGCGCTGAAGGAGGTGGGGGATTACTTCACGCGGCTCGCTGCCGCGGAGGGCCTGCCCGCCGGCCAGCCTCAGGGCTTCGACGCCGCCTATCTGCGCCACCAGCTGCCGGGCGGCACGATCGGCACCATGCGGCGCCACCTCGCGGAAGCCCGCCTGTCCCACCGGGAAGGCGCGGTGATCGAGGAGCTCGCGCGCGTGCGCGAGGAGCTCGGCTGGCCGATCGTCATGACCCCGTTCGCGCAGATGGTCATCACCCAGGCCGTGATGAACGTGACGGCCCGCGAGCGGTACGCCGTCATCCCGGACGAGGTCATCCGCTACGCGCTCGGCCGGTTCGGCAAGCCGAACGTTCCGATCGCGCCCGAGGTCATGAGCCGCATCGAGTCCCTGGCGCGCACCCGCGAGCTCGAGGCGGAGCCGCCGATGGCGCCCATCGCGGAGCTGAGGAGGCGCCTCGGCCCGGATCTCTCCGATGAGGAGCTGCTGCTGCGCGCGACGATGCCGGCCGGGCAGGTCGATGCGATGGTCGCGGCGGGGCCGGCGGAGCGTCACTACGATCCGTCGGTGAAGCCGCTCATCGCGCTGCTCAGCGAATTGGCCGCTCGCAGGGATCTCGCCCAAGTGAGCATCGAGAAGGCGGGGTTCCGGCTGCAGCTGCGACGCGCTGCGCCTGCAGCCGTGTCCGCGGCGCCGGAGGCGGCTCGGGCGGTCGAGGGATGACATCGGCCGTCGCTCGCGCGAGTCCGCAGGAGGCTCTGCCGGCTATCGAGGGCTTCATGTTCGATGTGGACGGGACGCTGCTCCTCAGCGACCGATCGCTCGGGGGCTACGAGCTGCTGCCCGGCGCCGTCGAAACGCTCTCGAGGCTCAAGGAGCGGCAAGTCCCGTTCGTGCTGCTCACCAACGGCAGCGCCTACCCGCCCGCGGAGCAGGCCGAGAAGCTGAGGGCGCTCGGCCTGCCGGTCGAGGACGACCAAATGCTGACGCCCTCGAGCATCACCGCCGATCACATGGTGCGGCGGGGGATCGCGCGGGCGCTCATCCTCGGGACCCCCGGCGTCGGCCACAGCCTCGTCGAGGCGGGGATCGAGACCACGCACCCCGGTGAGCCGCGGGCGAGCGCAGTCGATGCGGTGTACGTCGGCTGGCATCCCGACTGCTGCATGAAGGACATCGAGACCGCATGCCATGCCGTCTGGGGCGGCGCGAAGCTGTACGTGGCCTCCGACGTGCCGTTCTTCGCGACCAAGCACGGCCGCACCATCGGCTACTCGTTCACGATCTCGGGCGCGATCCGCCGGCTCACCAAGGCGCGCGCGATCCTCACCGGCAAGCCCTCGCTGCACGCGCTGCGGTTCGTCGCAAGGAAGCTCGGCCTTCCGATGCGCTCGGTCGGCGTCGTCGGGGACGATCCGATCGTCGAGATCGTGATGGCGCGGCGCGGCGGCGCGACGGCGCTCGCCGTGACGACCGGCATGACGAAGCGCGAGGAGTGGCTCGGCCAGCCCGAGTCGCGCAGGCCGCACCGCATCCTCGCGGATCTCACGGAAGTGCTCGCATACGCTGGCGGCGCCGTGCGGGAGCCTCCCCGCTCCGCGCTCAGCGCACGGTCTGGCCGCCGTCCACGACGGCGATCTGGCCGATCGTGAACGTCGCGGCGTCGGAGCACAGGTGCAGCACCGTGCCGGCCATCTCCTCGGGCTCCGCCGCCCGGCCGAGCGGACTCGGCGCGAAGGGTCCTGCGGCGAAGAAGGACTGCCGGAACCCCGGATCGGCGAGCCAGCGCTCCGTCATCGGCGTGCGCACGAGCCCCGGCGCGATCGCGTTGATGCGAATGCCGCGGCGGCCGTACTCGATCGCCGCCGCCTTGGTGAGTCCGACGACGCCGTGCTTGGAGGCGACGTACGGCGACATGCCGGGATCTGCGACCACGCCGGCGACCGACGCCGTGTTGACGATGGCGCCGCCGCCGTGATCGAGCATGTAGGCGATCTCGGCATGCATGGCGTTGAACACGCCGCGTAGGTTGACGGCGAGGACGCGATCGAAGTCCGACGCACGGACCTCGTGGAGCGGCTGGGTCGAGGGGAGGATGCCGGCGTTGTTGAAGGCGGCATTGAGGCCTCCGAAGCGCTTCACGGCGGACTCGACCAACGAGTCGACCTGCTCCGGGGAGGCGACATCGGCCGGCTGGAAGAGCGCCCGGCCCGCCTCGCGCTCGATCAGGCGCACCGTCTCCGCGGCGAGCTCGCTCGTATCGCCGATCACGACCGCCGCGCCCTCCCGGGCAAACGCCAGGGCCGCCGCGCGCCCGATCCCGGTGGCGCCGCCCGTGATGAGGACCACCTTGCCTTTGAATCGCATCGCACGCCCTCGTGTGTCGAGCCGGCCGCCCGACCCTCGCCCGGCTCCCATCCTCGGCTGATCCTGCGCTGCACCGCAAGCTTCACCCCCGAGAAGCCCTCGGCGAGTGAGACCTCCCGACCGTCGACCGCTCCGCATATCGCCGCTCGCGGCGCCGCACTATAATTTGCGGAGCCACATAGGGGCAGATCGCGGGGTTCGAGGGGTGGGGCTGCAGCTCGACACACGAAGTCTCCGTCGCTGGTCCACGGAGGAGGTCGATCCGTGGCGCGCGCTCGCGTACTGGGTCGACACGGTCTGTGATCGGTTCCTCGAGCTCGAGATCGATACGCCGCTCGGGGACCGCTTCCGGGCGCGGCTCGAGCAGGCGGAGCTCGGCCCGGCGACGCTGAACCTCGTTTACGCCGAGAGCCAGCGCGTGGAGCGCACCCGGGCCAAGATCGCCAATTCGCGCTACCCCGTCTTCTTCCTGCTGCAATTGCGAGCCGGCCGGATCGGGCTCCGGCAGCTCGGCCGTGAGGCCCACCTGCGCGCCGGAGAGAGCGTGCTCATCGACGGCACCGAGCCGTACGAGCTCATCTGCCCCGAGGCGACGAGCTCGCTTGCGCTGCGCCTGCCCGAGCCCTGGCTCAAGCGCTGGATCCCGTATCCCGAGCGGTGCGGCGCGCGCGTGTTCGGCGGCGGGGGATGGAGCGCCGCGCTCAACGCGGCGCTCTCGAGCCTCGAGGTCGATGCGCTCGAGCAGCTCGTTCTGCCGCCCGGCATCGTCGCCGAGCAGATCGCGGCGCTGCTCGCCCTCGCCGCCGGCGGTCCGGCACCCGCGCAGGTCCGCCGAACGCTCTACGATGAGCTGCTCCTCACGCTGCGCGACCGCCTGCACGAGCCGGATCTCACCCCGCTCGATGTGGCGATCCAGCATCACGTCTCGAAGCGCAGCGTCCACTACGCGTTCGCGCGAGCCGGGACGACGTTCAACGAGCAGCTCATGCGCCTGCGCCTCGAGCGCGCGCGCGGCCTGCTGCGCGATCCGCGGTTCGCCGGCCTGCCGGTCTCGGAGATCGCGGCGCGGTGCGGCTTTGCCGACCCGAGCCACTTCGCGCGCCGGTTCCGCTCGCAGTTCGCCGAGGCTCCCCTGCAGGCGCGGCGCGCCGCGGCGCCGAGCCAGCACTGAGGCTCGAGCGCTTCCGTGAAGCACCCGCGCAGCGTCGCGCTCGCCATCACGCGTAGGCGCTGGCGAGCAGCGCCCGGATCTGCTCCAGGCTCACCTCCACGTCAAGCGCCTCGAGCCCTGCGAGCTCCTCGCGGACGGCCTCGGCGATGTCGTACAGCCGCTCGCGCGCGACGCCGAGCGCCCAGAGCTTGGTCGGCAGGCCGAAGCGCGCGATGAAGGCCTCGACGGCGCTGGCGCAAGCGAGAGCGCCCTCGCGCGCGCGCGCCGGGTCGAAGGGTAGCCGCAGCGCCTCGGCGATGTCTGCGAACCGCCCGGGCACGATGTCGGCCATGAACCGCATCGCCGGCACCAGCGCGACGCAGGAGGTCACTCCGTGCGGCACGCCCCACGCCGGGCCGATCTGGTGTCCGAGCGCGTGGGAGAGCCCGAGTCCGGTGTTGAAGGCGCCGTAGAGCGAGAGCCACGCGGCATCGAGGCACTCGCCGCGATGCTCGATGTGCGCGGGGGATGAGCCGAGGGAGCGCGGCAGGTGCTCGAGGATCATGCGGATCGCGCGCACGGCGAGCGCATCGGAGAGCGGGTGCGCGCGCCTCGCGTAGATCGCCTCGATCGCGTGGTCCAGCACCCGGATCCCGGTGCTCGCCCAGAGCTCGTCCGGCGTCTCGATGCAGAGCTGCGGATCGTGGATCACGACGCACGGCTGCAGGCGCGGATCGATCACCGCCCGCTTGCGATGCGTCGTCTCGTCGGTGACGCCTCCGCCCGGGGTGAAGGCGCCGGCCGAGAGCGTCGTCGGGACGGCGATGTGCACGAAGCCGCTCGCCGCGCTCGCGTGGGAGGCCCTCGGGGCGAATGCCTTCGAGAGCTCGAGCGAGCCGCCCTCTTCGGTCATGTCGCGCCCGTAGATGCGGCTCGCGACGGCCACCTTCGCGCTGTCGATCACGCTGCCGCCGCCGAAGCTCACGACGGCGTCGGCGCGCAGCGCCTCGAGCGCGGCGGCGAGCGCGCGCACGCGACCGGCGGGGGCATGCTGCGCCGCTTGCGCATAGAGCCCCGCGCAACGCGTTCCGAGAGCCCCCCGCACCCGATCGAGGAGCCTCGAGCGGCCGAGCGAGGCGCTCGTCGCAAGCAGGGCGCGGGTGGCCCCGCGGCGGTCGAGCTCCTCGCCGAGTCTCTCGATGGCGCCCGCGCCGCAGACGACTGACTCGAGCCGCGTGAGCCTGAACTGCCGCATCGCGACTCGCTAGACCTCCGTGACGCCTTGCTCGGTCCCGACGAGCAGCAAGTCCGCCGGCCGCTCGGCGAACAATCCGACGGTCACGACGCCCGGTATCTGATCGAGCGCGGCCTCGAGCGCCGGCGGGTCCGCGATGACGAGCCCGTGCACATCGAGGATGTGGTTGCCGTTGTCGGTGAGGTAGCCCTGCCGCCACGCGGCGCGGCCTCCGAAGCGGGCGAGCCGCCGCGCGACCAGATTGCGCGCCATCGGGATCACCTCGATCGGCAGCGGAAAGGATCCGAGGGTCTCGACGAGCTTGCCGTCGTCGAGAATGCAGATGAATTCCCGGGCGGCCTCGGCGACGATCTTCTCGCGGGTGAGGGCGCCGCCGCCGCCCTTGATGAGGTGACGGCGCCGCGTCGCCTGGTCGGCGCCGTCCACGTACAGCGCGAGCTCGCCGACCTCGTTGAGGTCGGCCACCTCGATTCCCACGGCCACGAGCCTGGCGCGCGTCGCCTCGGAGCTTGGGACCGCCCGCACCCGCATGGGGTGCGCGGCGAGCGCATCGATGAAGCAGTTCACCGTCGAGCCGGTGCCGACTCCGATCGGCGTCGCTTGCGGCAAGTAGCGCAGCGCCGCGGCCGCGGCGCGCATCTTCTTCTCGATTGCGCTCATCGAGCTCGCTTGCGAGCGGGACCTCAGAAACGACTGTGCCCGCTCGAGCGGGCACAGTCGTTTCGGATTCGATCCGGCGGGCGCGGAGGCCATCCGCGCCCGCCGAGTTTCAAGGCCTATTTCTTCTTCGAAGCTTTCTTCTTGGCCTTCTTTTTCGACTTCGCCATATTGGCTCTCCAGTTGTCGGGTTAGTCCGAGGTCGGAGTATATACACGAGAATCGAAATTACAAGCGAGCGAGCCGCGAGCGCAGCGGCGGCCGAGCGGGCGCGGTTGATGAGGCGCGCGGCTCACTCGAGCGACAGGATGAGCTTCCAGTGCGCCGCCTCGACCGGCATGACTGAGAGGCGATTACCGGGACGCAGCAGCGTGAGGCCGCCGAGCGCGGAGTGGCCGCGCAGCTCTTCGAGCGTGATGACGCGCGCGAGGCGGCGCTCGAGTCTCACGTCCACCGCGAACCAGCGCGGCGCCTCGCGCTTGCTCGCCGGATCGAAGTGCACATGCCCGCGCTCGAAGGCCGTGGGATCCGCATATCCCTGCCTCGCGACGCTCACGACGCCGACGATCCCCGGCACCTCGCAGCTCGAGTGGTAGAGGAACGCGCGATCGCCGCGCCGCATCCGATCGCGGAGCATGTTGCGCGCCTGGAAGTTGCGAACACCGTCCCAGGAGGTGGTCTTGCGCGGTGCGCGCGCGAGATCGTCGATGCCGAACGAGGTCGGCTCGGTCTTCAGCAGCCAGTACGACACGGCAGCAGACCCTCTTCGGTGACGACGCCGTCGAGATGAACGTCGTGGGCGGCGCCGGCGATCGCCGCGACTTGCTGCACGGCGAACGCGACGCCGATCAGCTTCGGCCGGCGCCAGGTGCTCCTCAGCCGCAGGAACGCGAAGGCGCGGTCGTAGTAGCCCGCCCCCATCCCGAGGCGCATGCCGGCGGCGTCGAAGCCGACGAGCGGGACAAAGACGAGATCGAGCGAGCGAGCGGGTATCGAGGGTCCGGCTCCGGGCTCGAGGATTCCGAGGCGATTCGGACGCATCGGACCGCCGGCCGCGACGAAGCGCATGCGCCTCAAGCGCCGGTCGACGATTCGCGGGAGATAAAGGAGTGCGCCCTGCCGGCGCGCGAGCCGCGCGAGGGGTGCCACGTCGAGCTCCTCGGGGAGCGCCGCATAGAGCGCGATACGCTGGCCGGGGTGGAAGCGGAAATGGCTCCGCGCGTGCAGCGCAACGCGGCGCTCGGCTCGCCTGCGCGCATCGGGCGGTATCGCTCGCCGCCTCGCTCGCAGCTGCCTCCGCAGAGCCCTGCGAGCCTGCGCGAGCTCCCCGTCTCCGTCCGCGCCCGTTGCCATCGATCCTGAGCTCTCAAGACATCGCCCGCCTGTGCCGTTGCGAGCCGTTGCTCTCGAACCAGAGCAACAAAGTGGGACGGGCTGCAGCAGGTAAGGCTTTCCGCTCTAGGCGGACCTGCACAGTGCTGCCGGCAAGCCCTTCGGTCCCATGGGTGTTTCGATTAGGGTCGAGAGGTAACCCGACGCGCTGTCGAACACTGCAGGCGACGCCGCCGCCACTTTACACGAGGACAGCCGTCCGCGGGAGGGAGGGCGGCTACAGCTCGAGCTGCTGGGACTTCTCGAGCGAGGACTCGACGCGCTCGCGCAGGGAGCGAACGCGGCCGGCGAGCTCGGTCTCGAGCTGCGACTCGCGCTGCCTCACCTGCAGCAGCTCGTGGACCAGATTGAGCGCGGCCATCACCGCGATGCGATCGAGGCCCACGACCTTGCCGTTGTCGCGGATCTCGCGCATGCGGGCGTTCAGGAACTCGGCGGAGTCGAGCAGGGCGGAGCGCTCCTCGTAGGCGCAGGCGATGACGTACTCCTTATCCATGATCCGCACGCTGACGCGTGCCGGCTCGCTCGGACTCATGCGCCACGCTCCAGGGTCTTCAACCGCCCGATCATCGCCTCGACGCGGGTGCGCGCCTGCTCGTTCCGGTGAAGGAGCGTCGCCCTCTCGTTCGCGAACGACTCGTGCCGCTGGCGAAGGGCGCGATTCTCGTCCTTCAGCCTCTCGATGGATGCGGTGAGCTCGTCGATCCGTTTTTCGAGGCGCCTGAGCTCCAGATCGAGCTGCGCCCTTGTCGTGTTGCTCATCACGGCCAATATAGAGCGCCGGTCTTTGCGCGGTCAACGAGCGCGCGAGCGGTGGCGCCGGTTTGGGGCATAATGTGCGCTGCAATGTCGGTACTCGACTACTCGCTGATTCAGCAGGCGCTCGTGGAGGCGCACTCGCTCGCCGAGGCGGCCGAGGCTCATGGGACACTCGCCGGTTGCCTGTGCGCAACGGTCGCTTACCGCTTCGAGGACTGGCTCGGGGAGATTCTCCCGGAGGGACGGGCGAATCCGCGGACGACCGAGGCCTTGCGCGAGGTCTTCGAGCGCACCGCGGGTGCGCTCGGCGCCGCGCAGATGGAGTTCAGTCCGCTGCTGCCCGAGGATGTCGAGCCCATCGACGCGCGCACGACCGCCCTCGGCCAGTGGTGCCAGGGTTTTCTCTACGGCCTCGGCGCGAGCTCGCTCCACGATGCGACGCAGCTCCCCGGTGACGTCGGGGAGATCGTTCGCGACCTCTCGGAGATCACCCGGGTAGGCGTCGATTCCACGGAGCCGCTCGAGTCGAACGAGGGCGCCTACGCGGAGCTCGTGGAGTTCGTTCGGGTGGGCGTGCAGGTCGTGTTCGACGAGCTCGAGCCCCTGCGGGCTCCGCCCCGGCGCGCGGACGGATCGCTGCACTGATGCGGCGCCCGGTCGTCTCGAGCGTCTCGAAGGAGGAGTTCGCGCGCCGCCGCCGCCAGCTCATGCGCATCATGGGCCGGGACTCGATCGCTATCGTCCCGGCGGCGCCGGTCCGGCATCGCAACAACGATGTCGAGTACGCGTACCGGCAGGACAGCGACTTCTTCTACCTCACCGGATTCGGCGAGCCGCAGGCCGTCGCGGTGCTCGTTCCCGGCCGCCCGCAGGCAGAATATGTCTTATTCGTGCGCGATCGCGACCCGGAGCGCGAGGTCTGGGATGGGCGGCGGGCCGGCACCGCGGGAGCGACGCGCCGCTACGGCGCCGATGACGCCTTTCCGATCGAGGACATCGACGAGATCCTGCCCGGCCTGATGGAGAACCGCGCCCGCGTCTTCTACGCGATGGGCACTCACCCGGAGTTCGATCAACGCGTCGTCGGGTGGGTCAACGGCTTGCGAGCGCAGGCGCCGCGCAACGGGCGCCATTCTCCGCAGGAAATCGTCGCCCTCGATCACGTGCTCCACGATATGCGCCTGTACAAGTCGCGGGCCGAGCTGCAACTGATGCGGGAGGCCGCGCGCATCGGCGCCAAGGCGCATGTCCGCGCGATGCGGGCCTGCCGTCCGGGGCGCAACGAGTACGAGATCGCGGCGGAGATCGTCCACGAGTTCCATCGCCACCGGGCCGATATCTCCTACCAGCCGATCGTCGGCGGCGGGGAGAACGCCTGCATTCTTCATTACCGCGAGAATGACCAGCCGCTGCGCGACGGGGATCTTCTCCTCATCGACGCCGGGTGCGAGTACGAGTGCTACGCCTCGGACATCACGCGCACGTTCCCGGTGAACGGTCGCTACACCCCGGAGCAGCGCGCCGTCTACGAGATCGTCCTCGAGGCGAATCTCGCGGCGATCGCGCGGGTGCGGCCGGGCAACTCCTGGAACGATCCGCACGAGGCCGCCGTGCGCGTGGTGACGCAGGGCCTGAAGCGGCTCGGGCTGCTGAAGGGACGCCTGGCCGCCCTCGAGCGCGACGGCGCCTACCGGCGCTTCTTCATGCACCGGACCGGACACTGGCTCGGCATGGATGTCCACGACGTGGGCGATTACAAGGTGGGCGATGAGTGGCGGGTGCTCGAGCCCGGCATGGTGCTCACCATCGAGCCCGGGATCTACCTCCCCTCGAGCGGGCGCGGCGTGCCGCGCCCGTTCCGCGGCATCGGCATTCGCATCGAGGACGACGTGGTCGTCACGCGGGACGGGGCCGAGGTGCTCACCTCCGGCGCGCCGAAGGATCCCGACGCCATCGAGGCGGCGATGGCGGCCTCCTAGGCGATGGCGGCCTCTTAGGGGAGCGGCACGAGGTGGCGAGCACGCGGCTCCCGGAGGCGAGCGCTGCGGTGGACCGTTTCGACATCGCGGTCGTGGGCGGCGGCATGGTCGGCGCGACCTTCGCGCTCGCCCTCGCCGAGACCCCCCTGCGCGTCGTGGTGGTCGAGAGCGTCGCTCACGCCTCGCAAGGGCAACCGAGCTTCGATGATCGCACGACGGCGCTCGGCAACGCGAGCCGGCGGATCTTCGAGGCGCTCGGGATCTGGGACCGTATCGCGCGCGAGGCGGCGCCGATCCGCGCCATTCACGTGTCCGATGCCGGCCGGTTCGGATTCGCCCGCCTCGATGCGCGCGAGCAGGGTATCCCAGCGTTCGGATACGTCGCGGCGAACCGCGTCATCGGCGCGGCGCTCTGGGAGCGGCTCGCAGCCTCGCGCGTCGCGCTGCGCGTGCCTGCGAGCGTCGAGGGAATCGAGATCGGCGCCGAGCGCGTGGACCTCGCGCTGCGGGGCGGGCCGCACGGCCCGACCCACCCCGAGTCCCTCACCGCGCGCCTCGTGGTGGCGGCGGACGGCGCGGAGTCGCAGGTGCGCAGGGCGGCCGCGATCGACGCGCGGATCAAGGACTACGACCAGGTCGCGCTGGTCGCGAACGTCGCGACCGACCGGCCGCACGACGGCACCGCGTTCGAGCGCTTCACCCCGTCAGGTCCGCTCGCCCTGCTGCCGCTTGCGGACGGAAGCTATACGGTCGTGTGGGCTCGATCGCGCGCGGAGGGGCAGGAGGGGCTGCGGCTCGAGGACCGCGCGTTTCTCGGCGCGCTGCAGCAGCACTTCGGCTGGCGCGCGGGCCGGTTCGTGCGCGCGGGCCGCCGCGCGGCCTATCCGCTCAAGCTCTCGCGCGCCGAAGCCGTCGTGGGCTCGCGCGCCGTGCTGATCGGCAACGCCGCGCAGGCGCTGCATCCGGTCGCCGGCCAGGGCTTCAATCTCGGAGTGCGAGACGCCGCGGTCCTTGCCGAGGTTCTCGCGGGCGCCGGCGCGGACCCGGGCGCCCCCGACGTCCTGCGGCGCTTTGCCGAGCAGCGCGCGGTGGACCGGGGTGGGGTCGTCGCCTTCACCGACGGGCTCGTGCGCCTGTTCGGCGACTCGCGCGCACCGATCGCGGCGGCGCGCAACCTCGGGCTGCTCCTCTTCGATCTCGCGCCGCCGGCGAAGAGCGCGCTCGCGCGCATCAGCACCGGATTCGGCGGGGGCACGCCGCGGCTCGCACGGGGATTGCCGCTGCAGTGAGCTCCACCGCGCCGGGTGAGTCGTTCGACGTGCTGGTGGTCGGCGGCGGCCCGGT